>NZ_SCTN01000291.1 GCF_004297345.1 Aquabacterium sp.
CGGCCAACTGCGCCGTTCGCGCAGCACGGCGACGCCGCAGGAGTCATAACCACGGTATTCGAGGCGCTTGAGGCCTTCAACCAGAACTGGAACGATGTTGCGCGAACCGACCGCGCCGACGATGCCACACATAGATCAAGACTCCCGCTTGTGCAGTGCAATACAGGCTGTGATCCTATCTACGTTCTCTAGATATGTTCTTTCAATTTTTGGCTATTTTTGGCAAAACAATCCACACATGAAATAGTTGACGAATACTCAATCAAATATTGATGATTATTGGAATAATATTCCAGCATGTCACTCTACCCTGCCCAACTGGACACCATCGATCAACAACTGTTGAGCCTGCTGCAGCGGGACGCAAGCCTGTCAAACCAGGCTTTGGCCGAGCTGGTCGCGCTGTCACCGGCAACCTGCCACCGCCGGGTGCGCCGCTTGAAGGACGAAGGTTTCATCGAGCAGCAGGTGGCCATCCTTTCGTCAGAGAAAATGGCCGAGGCACTGGGCTGGGGGCTGAGCGCCCTGGTCGAAATCAGCCTGGATGTGCAGACCCAGGAGGCGCTGGACACCTTCGAACGCAAGGCCGCGGCAGAGGCCGAGGTGCAGCAGTGCTGGCGCGTGTCCCCCGGCCCGGACTTCATCCTCGTCGTGCAGGTGGTGGACATGCCGGCCTATCAGGAACTGGCCCGGCGGCTGTTCACGCAAGACAGCCAGGTGCGCAATGTGCGGGCCTTTTTTGCCGTCAAGCGCGCCAAGTTCGGCTCACAGTGGCCGCTGCCGTCCGTGAGCCTGCCGCGTTGATCAGGGCCTGGATTTGCCCTTTTTGCTGGGCGGCGGCTCCGGCGCCAGCGGGTCGATCAGCTGGGTATCCACGCGCAGATTGAGTGGCTTGCCATCCAGTGGATGATGCACATTGCCCCTTGATGCGCCACGCGCGTTCTGCGCGGTAACCGGTGGCGTGGCGCCGTCGCCATCCAAGGTAGGCAATACGCGCATCAACTCTTCGTCGGACATGCGAGACAGCTCCTCCACCGTAGGACGGCGGCGGCCCGTTGTCGCAGTCGCTGCAGGGTTAGAGGTCGATGCATGCTCGACAGCCTGACGCCGAGCGGCTGCAGGCGGCGGCACATCCGACACCTCAGGCTCAGCCTGAGTGAGCCGCTGATCGGCACTGCGTGCGTACTGATCGGACAGCGCCTTCTCCATCTGCTGCTGGCCGGACATCTGCCAGATCGCGCCCGCCGTGACCAGCACCAGCAGTGCCACGGCACCGCCGCCCACGATCATCACCTGCCGGCTGGGCGGCCAGAAGGTCTGAGCCTTGGGGGGCTTGGGCGGCAACCAATCCATGTCGACACGGGTATTGGGCGCCTGCGTGGAGGGCTCAACATAGGCCGAATGGGGATCGTCCACCGGCACGCGGGCATGTGCTGGCGCCAGCGTGGCGTCGTAATCCTGACGCAACTTGGGGTCGATCAAGACCTCGTAAGCCGTATTCAAAGCCGCCATCTGCTCGTGCATGGCGTCTTCGGGCCCCGTATCAGCACCCTGGCGATCAGGGTGCAGCTTGGTGGCCAACGCCCGGTACGCGGCGCGGATCACTTCCGGCGGCGCGTCCTGGGAGACTTTCAGGCGGTCGTAGTGGTTCACGGCTGAGGGGTCCTGCAATCTTGGTCGTTGGGACCAGATATTAGCGGCTCAACACGCCGCGTTACACCAGTAGCACCTCAGCGCTTGATTTTTTGCGGCCTTTGCCACCCGGATAGCGACACCTGTTTGGCGCGCGCCACTGTCAAGGCGCCTTCGGGGGCGTCCTTGCTGATGGTGCTGCCGCCGCCAATCGTGGCGCCATCGCCCAGCTTGATCGGCGCGATCAGCACGCAATTGGAGCCCACATGCACGTCGTTGCCGATCACGGTGCGGTGCTTGTTGGCCCCGTCGTAGTTGGCCGTGATGCTGCCGGCGCCATAGTTCACACGCTCGCCCACATCGGCATCGCCCAGGTAGGCCAGGTGGTTGGCCTTGGCGCCGTTGGCCATCGTGCTGTTCTTGACTTCGACAAAGTTGCCGATGTGCACTTCCTGGCCGAGTTTGGCGCCGGGGCGCAAACGGGCGAAGGGGCCGATCAGCGAGCCATCGCCCACCGTAGCACCGTCCTTGTCGCCATCGATGTGGGTGAAGGGGTGGATGACCACACCATTGCCGATGAGCGCATTGCGGATCACGCAGTTGGCACCGATCTGCACCTCGTTGCCCAGCGTCACGTTGCCCTCGAACACGCAGTTGACGTCGATGTCGACATCGCTGCCGCATTGCAGGGTGCCGCGCAGATCAAAGCGAGCCGGATCGGCCAGGCGCACGCCCTGCTCCATCAGCTTGTTGGCCTGTGCGCGTTGATGACGGCGCTCCAGATCAGCCAGTTGCAGCGGGCTGTTGACGCCCAGCACTTCCACCTCGTCGCGCGGGTGCGCCGCCACCACGCCCACGCCATCTGCACGGGCCATGGCGACCACATCGGTGAGGTAGTACTCGCCTTGGGCATTGTTGTTGTCCAGGCGGCTTAGCCAACCTTTGAGCAACTTGGTGGGCGCGGCCATCATGCCGGTGTAGACCTCGTTGATGGCGCGTTGCTCGGCGCTGGCGTCCTTGTGCTCGACGATGGCCAGCACCTGCTCGCCCCAACCGTCACGCACGATGCGGCCATAACCTGTGGGGTCATCCAGCTTGATGGTCAGCAAGGCGAGTTGCTTGCCGCCGCAGGCATCGATCAGCGCCTGCGCGGTGCTGGCTTCGATCAGGGGCGTATCGCCGTTGAGGATCAGGGTGATGCCATCGTCAGGCAACACGGGCACGGCTTGCTGCACGGCATGGCCGGTGCCCAGTTGGGGCTCCTGGCGCACGAACTGCAAAGGTGCTGTGGCAAACGCCGCCTTCATGGATGACTCGACCATCTCGGCGCCATGGCCCGTGATCACCACCTGCTGTGCAGCAGCCAAGGTGGACGTGGTGGCGATGACGTGAGACAGCATCGGGCGCCCGGCCAGCTTGTGCAGCACCTTGGGACGCGCCGATTTCATGCGGGTACCCTTGCCCGCAGCCATGATGACAATGGAAAGCGACATGTAAAACCTGTTTGTTGGATCAGCGATTGTCGTCGGGAATCGTGACAGTCACCGCACGCGGGCTGACCGCCTGATACGGGAAATCCTTGAGCGCAGCTTCAAAGAGCCACGGATAGAGCCGGTCATCGACCACGCCTTGGCGGTCATAACGGGCATGGGTTTCGTACAGCATCTGTTTGCTGCGGCGATCACGGATGAGCATGTCCACCGTCATCACCACCCAGGGTGGATCCATGGCCAGCGACATGGACAGGCCACCTCGGCCACCGCCCCACCAGCCGCCCACACCAGGCCGCCAAGGCCCATAAGGACCCCAGAAGGGATCACGGTAATAGGCGCGCTGCTGGTCAATCTGGACGCGCACGCCCACCTGCACGCTCACGTCAGCCTTGTCTGCGTCAGCAACCTGCTCGAAACCAGCCGCGGCCAGGGCTGGCTGCGCAGCGGCTTCCAGCTTGTCTTGCAGCTCAGGTTTGGTCTGCTGGGAAGGCAGGCGTTCGAACACGTAATGGCCACCCGGCTTGCGCCCGTCCGGCCAGGCGCCTGTGCTCGACACCTGACTGGTGATGAGCTGCGGCCCAGCGCAGGCCGTCAACAGCGCCGCCGCCGCGCACAACAAGGGCTTGCAGATGCGTGTGGCAAGCCCTGGCATGAGGCTCATCCTGATCAGCCAGCCTTGCGGATGCTGATGGTGGACAGCGAGACCTTGGTTTCGGCCGGCAGGCCATCGCTCGGGTCGCCACAGCCTTCGTCTTCATCAAAGGCGATGTCGCCACCCTTCATGGGCGTGCCGGTGGCCTTGATGGTCTCGAAGGGGTAGAGCTTGCGGTCCATCATGTGCGAAGGCACGATGTTGGACAGAGCCGTGAACATGTTGTCCACGCGGCCGGGGAATTTCTTGTCCCACTCGTTGATCATCTCGCGCATCTGCTGGCGCTGCAGGCCTTCCTGGCTGCCGCACAGGTTGCAGGGGATGATGGGGAACTGGCGGTGCTCTGCGTAGGTGGCCAGATCCTTCTCGCGGCAATAGGCCATGGGGCGGATCACCACGTGCTCGCCGTTGTCGGTCACCAGCTTGGGCGGCATGCCCTTGAGCGTGGAGCCAAAGAACATGTTCATGAACATGGTCTGGAGGATGTCGTCGCGGTGGTGGCCCAGGGCGATCTTGGTGGCGCCCACTTCGGTGGCCACGCGGTAGAGGATGCCGCGGCGCAGGCGTGAGCACAGGCTGCAGGTGGTCTTGCCTTCAGGGATGACCTTCTTGACCACGCTGTAGGTGTCCTGCTCTTCGATGCGGAAGGGCACGCCCACCTTGGTCAGGTACTCGGGCAGCACGTGCTCGGGGAAGCCGGGCTGCTTCTGATCCAGGTTGACGGCGATGATCTCGAACTTGATGGGCGCCCGCTTTTGCAGGTTCATCAGGATGTCGAGCATGCCGTAGCTGTCCTTGCCGCCGGACATGCACACCATGACCTTGTCACCGTCTTCAATCATGTTGAAGTCGGTGATGGCCTGGCCCACTTCGCGGTGCAGGCGCTTGCTGAGCTTGTTCATCTCGAAGGCGTGCTTCTTGGCGCGCGCTTCGTCGGCCACATCGGCAATGGCCGAGGGCGAGCCAGATTCGACCACCAGGGCCGCCTGGGCGAACAACAGGGCGTCGTCAACCATGCGCACTTCCTTTTCAGGGGTCACAGAGCTCAGATGGGATTCGTGGAGGGCAGCTTGGGTCATAGCCTTCCATTTTCGCCGATCTGCCCGATTTGCGACAGCTTTTCCGGGGGAATACCCCCTCAGACGAGGTAATCCGTCACCGGCGCAAGCCGAATCCAGGTAAACGGACACCAAGCAACGGATCGCGGGTCTTTCCGGATATCGGGCGCCGACAGCACGACGGGGCTAACCCTTGGCCTGCGCGCTCGCACATCAGATCTGCATGTTCGCCCAATACGCCCAGCCCCCCGGCCCGGAGGATCAAACCGTGACCCGCTGAGGTCCTCTCGACCTGCCACCAAGGCAGCCTACTTCTTACCTCCGGATAGAAAAATGCAGAGACAAACTCGACAGATCCTGAGCGCCTTGCTCGCCCCACTGGCCATGCTGACGTCCCAATGGGCTTCAGCGCAATCATCCCCCGCGATCTACCCACCGCCAGCCAACCCGGCCCCCTTGCCCCAGGCTGATGCCTTCTACAGCCCGCCACCCGCCAGCGATCTGTCCGCCGTGGCGCCAGGCACCTTGCTGCGCATCCGCGAGATCACCGCCAAGGCCTATTACCTCTTCCCCGTCAAAGGCCAGGCCTGGCAGGTGATGTACCGCTCAACCAACCGCAGTGGCGAGGCGATTGCCATGATGGGCACGGTGCTGGTGCCCGAGAACGCGCCCATCACCGGCCGCAAGCTGATGGCCTACAACGTGGCCTATGACGCGCTGACACTGCGCTGTGCGCCGTCTTATTCCTTCGTGAAGGGCGCAGCGCTGGAGCAGGCACTCATTCAAGGCGCACTGAAAAACGGGCTGGTGGTGATGGCGCCGGACTATGAGGGCTTGAAGTCTTACTGGACCGATGGCCTGATCTCCGGGCAAGGCGTGCTGGACGGCATCCGCGCCGCAGAGAACTTCCAGCAAGCAGGCCTGAACGGCGCCAGCACCCCGGTTGTCATCACCGGCTACTCGGGCGGCTCGCTGGCCTCCACCTGGGCCAATGAGCTCTACAAGAGCTACGCGCCGGAGCTGAACATCAAGGGCGTGGCCGCTGGCGGTGTGCCGGTCGACCTGGGCAATGTGGCGCGCAAGGTGGATGGCACCTTGTTCGCGGGTGTGTACTTCGGCGCGGTGGCGGCGCTGGCCAACTCCTATCCGGAAGTGGACCCGGCCTCGCTGGTCAATGCGAAAGGCGCCGAGATGCTGGTCAAGGCGCAGGACATGTGCCTGGGCCAGTTCCTGACGGGCGCGCCTGACCCGCTGACCGCCTTCGCTTTCCAGAAGATGAAGAACCTGACCGTGGTACCCGATCTGCTCGCCGTGCCCCGCGTCAAGGACGTGATCGCCAAGAACCGGCTGGGGCAACGCTTGCCAGGGGCGCCGCTGTATATCTACCAAGGCACCATTGATGAGTTGATGCCGATTGCCGACGTGGATGCATTGGTGAAGTCGTATTGCAGCAAAGGGGTGAAGGTGACCTACCGCCGCAGCATCAACGACCACCTGCTGCTGGCGGTCACGGGCTGGGGCAAGGCGCTGGATTTCCTGATGGACCGTCTGGATGACGTGCCCGTGACCAGCACCTGTCAGTAAGCCCTCATCAGCGCTGACCGCTCAAGCGGCGTCGGAACTCACCCGGCGCCTGCCCCGTCCAACGCTTGTAGGCATGCTGGAAGGCGCTTTGATCCGAGAACCCCAGCCTGGCGGCCACGGCCGTCAATGACAGGCTGGGGTTGCTCAGGTGATGCTCGGCCAGGCGATGGCGCACACGGTCGAGCAACTCGCGAAAACTCAGGCCATGCTGGGCCAGGCGATCCTGCAAGGTGCGCGGCGCCATGTTGACCGTCTCGGCCGTTTGCTGCAACGTGGAGCGCCCCTGCTCCAGGCCTTGCGCCAGCACCCATTCGAGGTGCGCCAGAAAGCCCAGCTCCTCACCCAGCAAGCGCGTGAGTTCGGAATCAGCTTGCTGACGCAGCGAGGCGTGCACCTCGCGATTGCGCTGAACCACAGGCAGGCTCAAGTAAGCCACCGGGATCACCATCTGGTTGAGCGCCTGCCCGAACTGCACTTGCCCACCAAAGGTCTGCTGCAGGCAGCTCACCACCTCGTCGGCCGGGCGCTCGAAAGTGAAGCGCACATCGACGACCAGATCATCGCGCTCCGTCAGCCAGCGCGCGTGGTTCGCCCACAAGGACATCGACAGCAAGATGGCATCGACCGGCGGCGACGCGATCAGCGGGCGCCAGGTCAGGCTGCAGAAATCCCCATCAATGTGGAAGTCCGCGGCATTGACGCTGTCCAGCAACTGCTCGTAGCGCTGCAGGATCAACGCCGCCGCGCCCACCGAATCGCAGGACATCAGCAAAAAGCCCAGCAACCCCAGGTGCCTGGCCTTGATCGTCGAAGCCAGGCGCACGGCAAAGGCCGGATCACCCAGCGCCACGCTGGCCTTGCGCAGCAAGTGGAACCACTCGCTCATGGACAAGCGCAAAGGCCCTTCAGCCCGCCGAAGCCCCTCAACCCAATCCGTGCCGAACACAGGCACCGGGTCACACCCATGGGCCTCCAGGTACTCCAGCACCGCCAAGGCGTAGCTGAGACTGGCACTGCCCTCGCGTGTGGGTGCGGCGGATCCCATCTGCGGGCCTGGTTGCGGGCTCAGCTCACCACTGCCCGGTTTCCATGCGGATGGCGACTTCGCAGTCTTCGAAGATCTCCAGCTTGGCGATCTTCACGCGCACGCCGAGCACGCCAGGCAGCTCCATCAGGCGCTTGCACAGCTTGCCGATCAGCGTCTCCAGCAGGTTCACGTGCACGGCTGTGCAATCCTCGATGATGATGGCGCGCACCTTGCGGTAGTCCAGCACATTGAGGATCTCGTCGTCGTGCGGCAGCAAGGGCTGGCTGCCCATGTTCAGCTCGGCATCGACCTGAATGGGCTGCGGGGTGCCGATTTCCTGCTCGAGCACGCCCAGGTTGGCGTCAAAACGCAGGCCGGTGAGCTTGAGGATCTGGTTGCCTTTGGTCAGGGACATGGGGCGTCTCGCATCATTGAAAAATCGCGCTCGAAGCGCTGAAGGTGCTGGCCACCATCGACCAGCAGCGTGGTGCCAGTCATGGACTGATTGGCCAGGGCAAAGGCCACGGTGGCGGCCACATCTTGCGGCGTGGAAGACCGCCCCAGGGGGGACATCTTGTGTACCTGCTCGAACTGCTCACCCTTGAGCCACTCGCTGGTAAGCGTGAGGCCGGGCGCCACACCCACCACACGCACACGCGGCGCCAAAGCCAGCGCCAGCAAGGTGGTAGCCGACTCCAGCGCGGCCTTGGACAAGGTATAGCTCAGGAAATCCGGGTTGGGGTTCCACAGCTTTTGATCCAGCATGTTGACAACGGCCCCGTGCGCGCCACGCGCTGCCACATGTTCAGCCAGCATCTGCGCCAGCACAATGGCCGGCGCCGTGTTGGCGCGCATGTGTTTTTCCAGCATGGCGTAGCTGAAGGATGCGGTGTTGTCGTACTCGAATGTGGAGGCGCTGTTGACCAGGGCGTCCACGTGGCCGAGGGCCGCCACCGCTTGCGGCAACAGCTCGCGCACCGCAGCTTCGTCAGACAAGTCGGCGCACTGCACACAGGCCTGGCGGCCCAAGGCGCGGATCGCATCAGCCGTGGCATCCGCCTCGTCACGCGAGTGGCGGCAATGCACAGCCACATCCCAGCCCTGGCGAGCCAGCGTCAAGGCGATCTCACGGCCCAGGCGTTTGGCCGCGCCAGTCACCAGCGCCACCTTGCGAACGGGGCTTTCAGGCAAAGAGGCAGAAGAATCTGACATGGGCTTTCTACAATCGGGGCATGCGCAGCCCAACGAATCCGGACCACAGTGTAGTGGCCGCCCCTCTCACCAACCACCCACTGGCCGATCTGATCGCCCATGAAATCCGTGAACGCGGGGGCTGGATGCGCTTCGAGCGCTTCATGGAGTTGGCCCTTTATGCGCCCGGTCTAGGTTATTACAGCGGCGGCCGCCGTGTGCTGGGCCACCGCCCGCAAGACGGCTCCGACTTCGTCACCGCGCCGGAACTGACACCGCTGTTTGGCGAAACCCTGGCCCGCCAGCTGATCCAGGCGCTGGAAGCCACCGGCACCGACGAGATCTGGGAGTTCGGCGCCGGCACCGGCGCACTGGCTGTGCAATTGCTGGGCGAACTGGGCGACCGCATCAAGCGCTATACGATCGTGGATCTGTCCGGCAGCCTGCGTGATCGCCAACATCACAACATCGTCAAGGCGCACCCGCAGATGGCGCACAAGGTGATCTGGGCAGACAGCCTGCCTGACGAAATCAATGGCGTCATCGTCGGCAACGAGGTGCTGGACGCGATCCCCGTGCATTTGCTCGCCTGGAGCGGCAAGGCCTGGCAGGAACGCGGCGTGGCGCTGTCACCTGAGCCAGAAATCGCCAGCCGTTTTGTCTGGTCGGATCGCCCGGCCCCCGAGGGCGTTCGCCCCCCCACCGAGCACGAAGATGACCTGTATGTGCCAGGCACCGTGACCGAAACGCATGGCCAGGCCGAGGCCTTTGTGGCCACGCTGGCGCAGCGCATGAGCAAGGGCGCCGCCTTCTTCCTGGATTACGGCTTCCCGGAATCCGAGTACTACCTGCCCCAGCGAACCGGCGGCACCCTGATGTGCCACCACGCCCACACGGCCGACCCCGATCCGCTGCAGATGGTGGGCGACAAGGACATCACCACCCACGTGAACTTCACCGGCATCGCCCTGGCAGGCCAGGAGGCGGGCTGGGAGGTACTGGGCTACACCTCGCAAGGCCGTTTTCTGACGAACTGCGGCTTGGCGGAGTCCCTGGCCAGCACCGGCCAGGCCAGCACCGCCGCAGAACTGAAATCCCGTGCCGCCATGCAGATGCTGGTAGCCGAGCACGAAATGGGCGAGCTCTTCAAAGTGATCGGCTTCGTGAAAGGCACCTGGTTTGATGCCATCGGTTTTTCACACGGGGACCGTACGCACACGCTTTGAAAGGGCTTACCCCATGAGACTTTCGGACAAGTAGTGGGGCATCTGTTTTGCAGGGTGGAAAGTTGTCAAAAAACGCAACAAATCCACCGAGTCAGGGGGAATATTTTTCCCCTGGAAAGCGCGAACATTCGTCCATGTTCTGAGGGCTTAGATTCTTCGCCGTTTTCAAAGAGCCCCAGCCTCAGTCCAACCTTTACCCGAATCATCGCCATGTCCGTCAAACATTTTGCTGCCGCAGTCGCTTCGCTGGTACTCGCCACCGCAGCCCAGGCCACGTCCTCGGTCAGCTCCAGCCTGACTGACTTCAGCTTCACGGTTGACCAGGGCGGTTTCGGCTGGACCCGTGAAGTCGGTCAGAACTACAGCATGTACGCTGTGTCCAGCGACGCTGCCTTCTACGTCTCGTCGCCGATCGACCAGGCCGGCGGCTGGGGCAAGATGTTCGACACCGCATCGGCCAGCACCACGCTGACCAACGCTGTGGCATCCGCCTCGGTTGGTCGCAACAGCCTGACTGCCCTGGTGACCACACCGGCAGCTGGCGGCAGCGCTTACGCCACCGCTCAATGGAACGGCATGTTCGACCTGGGCGAAAACAGCAAGGTGACCTTCAGCTGGAAAGAAGCCCAATCCGGCAGCAACAGCGGTGCCCTGGGCAGCTTTGGTTACTCCATCATCGGTTTCGGCGATGGCTACCAATCCGTGAACCACTATTACTCTGATGCCAGCGCCAACTGGAGCACCGTTGACCACGGCATCACCTACACCTTCTGGCAAGCTGGTGACACCCACTTCGCCTCCCTGAGCAGCACGGACGCCGTCAGCAGCCTGAACTTCCACGCTCGCGTTGAAGTGGCTACCAACGACATCGCCGCCGTGCCCGAACCCGAATCGATGGCGCTGGCCCTGAGCGGCTTGGCCGTGGCTGGTTTCCTGGCCCGTCGCCGCCGCCAGAACTGAGATCAGCGCCCGAGAGGGCGCCTCGCTTCCAGCAAAGCCCGCGTCAGCGGGCTTTTCCGTTTCTGCCGCGATAATGTCGCCCATGCTGCAACAACGCACTTTGAAATCACTGACCCGTGCCGTTGGCGTTGGTCTGCACAGCGGCCAGCGTGTCGAACTGACACTGCGCCCTGCTCCGGCCAACACCGGCATCGTGTTCCGCCGCGTGGACCTGGCGCAGCCAGTGGACATCCCCGTGAACACCCAATCCGTGTGTGATTGCCGCATGGCCACGACCATCTCTCCGGGGGGTGATCCGGATGCAGCCAAGGTCAACACCATCGAGCACCTGATGTCGGCCTGCGCCGGTCTGGGGCTGGACAACCTCTACGTGGACATCACAGCCGAGGAAGTGCCCATTCTGGACGGCTCTTCGGCAGCTTTCGTGTACCTGCTTCAAAGCGCGGGCATCGAGTTGCAGAAAGCCCCCAAGAAGTTCCTGCGGGTGCTCAAGACCGTCGAGATCCGCGAAGGCGAAGGCCGCAACCTGAAGTGGGCCCGCCTGGATCCCTACAACAGCTACAAGCTGGCCTTCGAGATCGATTTCGATCACCCCGCGGTGGACCAGACCGGCCAGCGCGTGGAGTTCGACTTCGCATCCGGCCAGTACAAGCGCGACATCGCACGTGCCCGCACCTTCGGCTTCACCAAAGATGTGGAGACCATGCGCGCCCGTGGCCTGGGCCTGGGCGCCAGCATGGACAACGCCATCGTGGTGGACGATTACCGCGTGCTCAACAGCGACGGCCTGCGCTACGACGACGAGTTCGTCAAACACAAGATCCTGGATGCCATCGGCGATCTGTATGTGGTGGGCCACCCGCTGCTGGCGGCCTACACGGCCTACAAGTCGGGCCACGCGCTGAACAACAAGCTGCTGCATGTGCTGCTCGCACAAAAGGACGCCTGGGAAATCGTCACCTTCGAAGACGAAGCCAAGGCGCCGCGTGGCTTGTCCGAACTGGCGCCGGCCTGGTAAGCCACCATGGGCGCCGTCTTCCGCTTGCTGACACTGCTGCTGATTGGCAGCTTCGGCATCTGCATGGTGCTGCACACCTTGACCGGCGAGGCCATCTGGCGCCAACGCGCCATGCAGGTGCTCAAGTGGGGCGTGGTGCTGGGGCTGAGCTTCTTTGGCCTCTTCATCCTGCGCAGAGCGGCTGTTTTCATTTAAGGTTTTTTCAGGGCCACACCCCCGCTTTTCAGGACGTTTTCACCCCTGGCTCCCATCTCTATGGGGATACCCCTCACTTGAGGGGTCATTTGGAAAATCTAGTATGTCGGTTCATAACAGATGGCGTGTGAAGCACACACACCAAGGGAATCGACATGAGCTACGCAGCGGTATACAAGCGGTCGGTCACCGACCGTGATGCGTTCTGGGCCGAACAGGCAGAACGCATCGAGTGGCACAAACCCTTTGAGCAGGTTTGCGATCACAGCAAACCGCCTTTTGTGACCTGGTTCGGCGGTGGGCAAACCAATCTCTGCCACAACGCCGTTGACCGGCACGTCCCCCATCGCCCCGATCAGCCCGCGCTGATCTACGTGTCCACCGAAACGGGCAAGGAAGAAACCACCAGCTACGGCCAGCTCTTCGTTGAAGTGCAACGCATGGCCGCCATTCTCAGCGGCATGGGCGTGGGCAAAGGCGATCGCGTCCTGATCTACATGCCCATGATCCCCCAGGCCGTGATCGCCATGCTGGCCACGGTCAGGCTCGGCGCCATTCACTCCGTGGTGTTCGGTGGTTTTGCCGCGCACTCGCTGGCCACGCGCATTGACGACGCCAAACCCACCGTGATCGTGACGGCGGATGCAGGCTCACGCGGCGGCAAGATCATCGCCTACAAGCCTTTGCTGGACGAAGCCTTGAGCCTGTGCCAGCAACCCGTCAAGCACGTGCTGCTGGTCAACCGTGGGCTGGCACCAGCCAATATGGTCGCGCCACGCGATGTGGACTACGCAGCCGCACGCAAGGAAGTGCTCGACGCCAAGGTGCCATGCGAATGGGTGGATTCAGCCCACCCCAGCTACACGCTCTATACCAGCGGCACGACCGGCAAGCCCAAGGGCGTGCAGCGCGATACAGGTGGTTATGCCGTGGCCCTGGCCACCTCGATGGCACAGATCTACTGCGGCAAGCCCGGCGAAACCTTCTTCTGCACCAGCGACATCGGCTGGGTGGTGGGCCACAGCTACATCGTCTACGGGCCTTTGCTGGCCGGCATGACGACCATCATCTACGAAGGCTTGCCCATTCGGCCCGATGCGGCCATCTGGTGGTCGCTGGTCGAGAAGTACAAGGTCAGTGTGATGTTCTCCGCGCCCACGGCCATCCGCGTGCTCAAGAAGCAGGATCCGGATTGCCTCAAGCGCCACGATCTCTCCAGCCTCAAGCACCTGTTCCTGGCAGGCGAGCCGCTGGATGAACCCACCGCGGCGTGGATCGGCGAGGCCATCGGCAAACCCATCATCGACAACTACTGGCAGACCGAAACCGGCTGGCCCATCCTGAGTCTGGCGCGCGGCGTGGATCCGCAGGCCAAGACCCGGCTCGGCTCGCCCGGCATCCCCATGCCCGGCTACAAGGTCAAGCTGCTGGATGACATCACAGGCGAAGAGCTGACCCAGCCCAATCAGAAGGGTGTGCTGACCATTGAAGGCCCGCTGCCTCCAGGCTGCATGCAGACTGTATGGGGCGATGACGAGCGCTTCGTCAAGACCTACTGGAGCACGTTTCGCAACCAGCAGGTCTACAACACCTTCGACTGGGGCATCCGCGATGAGGACGGCTACTACTTCATCCTGGGCCGCACGGATGACGTGATCAATGTGGCCGGGCATCGGCTGGGCACACGCGAGATCGAAGAGGCCGTGAGCAGCCACCCGAGCGTGGCCGAAGTGGCCGTGGTGGGCGTGGCCGATGAAGTGAAAGGTCAGGTGGCGCGCGCCTTCGTGGTCGCCCGGGACGCCAGCCGCGTGGCCGACGATGCGGGGCGCAAGGCACTCGAAGCCGAGATCATGGCCACGGTAGATCAGCAGATCGGCGCCGTGGGCCGCCCCGCCCGCGTGCACTTCGTCAATGTGCTGCCCAAGACGCGTTCGGGCAAGCTGCTGCGCCGCGCCATTCAGGCGGTGTGCGAGGGCAGAGAGACCGGAGATCTCACCACCATCGAAGACCCGACGGCACTGCAGCAGTTGCAGGACGCGGTCAAGCGCTGAGGCGTCGGGCCCCTCGCAAGAGCCCGGCACTTCAAGCCGCTGTCTGGTAGATCACATCCCGCACGCGCGGGTAGATCTCGTTCTGCCAGCGGCGGCCGCTGAACACACCGTAGTGGCCTACGCCCGTCTGTACGTGGTGGGTGCGCCTGTAGGGCCGCACCGAGGTGCACAGGTCCTGCGCCGCCACCGTCTGGCCGACTGAGCAGATGTCATCGCGCTCACCTTCCACGGTGAACAAGGCCGTGCGATGGATGGCTTTGGGGTCCACCACGGTGTCTTTGAAACTCAGCACGCCACGGGGCAGGTCATAGGTCTGGAAGACCTTGCCCACCGTCTCCAGATAGAACTCGGCAGGCAGATCGGCCACCGCGAAATACTCTTCGTAAAAAGCCTTGGTGTGCGCCGCCTTGTCGTGCTCGCCGGCCGCGATGTGCGTGTACATGTCCTCGAAGGCCTTTTTGTGCCGCTCCTGGTTCATGCTCATGAAAGCCGTGAGTTGCACGAAGCCCGGATAGACCTTGCGGCCCGCACCACGCTGTGTCCAGGGCACCTTGTGGATCATGTTGTCCTCGAACCAGCTCATGGGCTGGCTGGTGGCCAGTTCATTCACACCCGTGGGGTTGACGCGGCAGTCGATCGGGCCGGCCATCAGTGTGAGGCTGCGAGGCTGTGCAGGGTGCGCATCCTGCGCCATGAGCGCCGTAGCGGCCAGCGCGGCCACGCATGGCTGACAGATGGCCATCAGGTGCGAGCCCGGCCCCATGCGGCCCAGGAAGCGGATCAGGTGATCGGTGTAATCGTCCAGCCCGAAAGCGCCGTGCCGCAACGGAACATCTCGCGCGTTGTGCCAGTCGGTGATGTAGACGTCGTGATCCTGAAGCAGCGTACGCACGGTATCGCGCAACAAGGTAGCGAAGTGGCCAGACATGGGTGCCACCAGCAGCACGCGAGGCTGCTCCGGCCCGCCTTCCTTGCGAAAGCGCAGCAAGGTGCCGAACGGCGTGCTCATCACCTTCTCTTCAGTGATGGCGTATTCGCGGCCCTGGCTGATCACGCTGGGTATGTCGAACGCGGGGCGCGTGTGAGTGAGCTTGAGGCGCGTGAACACCTCGTTGGCCGCCGCTAGGCTGCGTGCAAACACGCCGCCCGCCAGCAACTCTTCCATAGAGGATTGGGCCGGCCCGGCCGGCAGGATGTGGTGCAGGGCATCGGCCAGCCCTTGTGACATGACGCGCCACGGCTCCAACATCGTGTGCTGGGCCTGATAGGTCGAATAAAGCATGCGGTTCTCTTCGCAGTGACGCCCATCGGAGGCAACGCTACATGTTCTGCAAGTTGCGAGCCACCTTTGTTGAACGGCGAGCGTGTCACCACATGGCACAACGCTTGCAGGCTGAAGCGCCACGGCTTCACACCAGCAGAAGGAGACTCCATGGCCACCCTTGCCAAAGCACCTGCCAAAAAGGCAGCGGCGAAAAAATCCGCCAGCACCGCAGTGGCCAAAACCGGTAAAGCCCCCGTCGCCAAGGCACCTGCGGCCAAAGCCCTGACCGACACGACCACCACGCTGACCATCACCAGCAAGAACTACTCGTCGTGGTCCCTGCGCGGCTGGTTGCTGACCCGATTTGCCGGCCTGCCCTTCGAAGAACACGTGCTGCCGCCGGATGACCCGTCCACCCGCGCCGAGATCCTGCTGCTGTCTTCGTCCATCCTGGTGCCCTGCCTGGAGCACAAGGGCATCCGCGTGTGGGACACGCTGGCCATTGCCGAGTACCTCAACGAGGTCTGCCCCGACGCCCACCTGCTGCCGCTTGAGCCCAAGGCCCGCGCCCACTGCCGCGCCATCAGTGGCGAGATGCATTCCGGCTTCTCCGCGCTGCGCTCATCCCTGCCGATGAACCTGCGCAACCACTTCCCGAAGTTCAAGATCTGGTCGCGCGCCCAGGCGGACATCGACCGCATCACCGCCATCTGGCGTGACTGCCTCTCGACCTACGGCGGCCCCTTCCTGTTCGGCGCAGAGCGCACCATCGCCGACGCGATGTACGCCCCCGTGTGCACCCGTTTCCTGACGTATGACGTCAAGGTCGACCCCGTCAGCCAGGCCTACTGCGAACTGATGCTGAACCAGCCCGAGATGAAGGAATGGCTCAAAGGCGCCAAGTCGGAGCCCCTCGACATCGACGAGCTCGACGTGGAGTTCTGAATCCGACGCCCATCTCATGCCTCCGGGCCATCCCAGGGCGTGGAATCAGGGATCGGGCAGACGGCGGGCACGTCCACCGTCCGGAAATCAGCCGGGCTGACGATTTCCAGGTACTCCATGTCCGGCGAGTAATCGAACAGGTAATGGCGCACGCCGGGGCGCTGATGCACGCAATCGCCCGCCTGCACCAGGGTCTCCTGATCCTCGTACATGAAGCGGGCCCAGCCCTTGGTCATGATGACGATCTGGAAATCAGCCTCATGTCGGTGCCAGCCGGTGCCCTTTTCTGGCGCACTGTTCGCCTTGACGAGGTGCGCAATCACCTGGCCATTGGTCGCATCCTTGATGCCGAGGTCCTTGTAAAGAAAGAAATCGCGCAGGCCTTCGCCGCGCCACTCGGTGTCTTCGGTCCTGACATGGGAGAACTTGGTGGAAGTCGTATCCAGCATGGTGCAGCTCCTTTGCGCTCAATTGATCACCAGGGCGGCCACGCATAAAGTATTCCCGGCACAATGCAGGCTTTGACGCACCGAAATTGCCCCCGCCATGAAAAATACGCCTGCGCTGACCGACGCCGACATCAACGAAATCGACCTGCTGCTGGCCGCCGTGCCGGCGCCGTTTGAAACCGTTGACGCCGTGATCCTGGACGGCTACCTGGCCGGCGTGCTGGTGCAACCGGTTGAGTTGGCGCCTGAGCAATGGCTGCCGCCCATCTTCGGCACCGAAGGCATGCCCGAAGGCGGCATCGAGGGCTGGACGCAAGAGCAGCACGACAAGCTGATCGGCCTGATCACACGCCGCAAGGACGAGATCCTGCGCGGCATCCTGGAAGACGGCTGGTTCGACCCCATCATCCCGCTGATCGAGGATGACGATGGCAAGGTGCTGGAAGGCAAGGACGCCATGGAAGGCATCGGCTACTGGGCGGCCGGCTTCGAATGGGCGCTGGCCAACTTCCCGCAACTGGAAGACGCCGCCCTGCCCGGCGTGCCCGATCTGCTGGACTCCATCTGGCGCCACCTGCCCGAGCAGGACGAAACCCAGCAGGCCATGACCAAGGCCCTGGACGA
>NZ_SCTN01000292.1 GCF_004297345.1 Aquabacterium sp.
ACCGAGGCCTTGGGCATGCCCGTTGTGCCAGAGGTAAAGATGTGGAAGCAGGGCTGGCGCAGCTTGATCTGCGCGGTCTGCGGCGGGTTGGATGTCTCGGCCTTGAGTGTGCGGCGACGCAAGCTATCCGTGCCGGCAGGTGGCATCGAGGCGCCTTCGAACCACCATTGCGGGCAGAGTTCTGCGCGCTGCGCGGGCTCGATGCTGTCAAACGCGTCAACACACTCTTCGCCGAAGATCACCACGCGAGGCTTGGTGATGCGCAGGCTGTGCGCCAGTGGCTCGCCGCGTTGCTGGTTGTTGAGCAAGGTGGCGATGCCGCCCAGCTTGACGATGCCCAGCACGCAGGCCATCAGCTCGGCGCGGTTTTCCATCAGCACGCCGACCGAATCACCCTGGCGAATGCCGGCGGCTTCCAGGCTGTGGGCAACCTGGTTGGCCCAGGCGTTGAATTGGGCGTAGGTCCAGGTGCGGCCTTCGAACACCAGCGCGGGTGCGTCGGGTTGTTTGGCGGCCAGTTCGGCGTAGCGCAGGCCGAGCGATCCGATCTGGTCAGGCTTGAGCGTGACGAGGTTCCACAAGCCCTTGACCACGCTGGGCAGAGCTGGGGCGGTACGCAGGACACCGCCTGTCCATTGGATGAAGTTGATCGTTTGACTGGCCATCCGGGCAGTCTAGTGCGCAGGGCCCGTTTGTGGGAATGACCGACTTAACATCTGACGACAGCAAGGAAGCAAACGCGTCAGAATCCCCCACAAATCAATGCCTCGCAGCGGGCCTGGTGGATGGCTTGGCCGATGGCTTCGCCCTTCATGCCGCGTTGCTGCGCTGCAGCAGAAACGTCCGCTGTGCTGACCGCCAGGGCCAGGTCCAGCGCATGGTTCAAGCGGGCAGCTTGCGGGTAGGGCTCTTCGGTTTTTCCCAGCCGGCCGCGCGCATCGCATTCGCAGGCTTGCAGAATTTCGCGAAAGCGCTGTGGCTTGCGGATGGCGTCACAACGCTCCAGCAGACGCAGCACCGCTGCCGCATTGAGTTCGCCGCTGCGATGCACATTGCCGTGCTCGCGGGCCACCACATCGGCCAGTTCGCGGCACGCCACCGGCACACGCAGGCGTTCGTTGACCTGCTTGAGCAACTGCGCACTGCGGCCTTCGTGGCCCAGATGGCGCGGCAGCACATCGGGTGGCGTTGTGCCTTTGCCCAGATCGTGGCCGAGGCAGGCGTAGCGCACGGCCAGGGGCGTCTGCAACCGCGCGCTCATGTCCAGGACCATCATCAGGTGCACGCCGGTGTCGATCTCGGGGTGGTAGTCGGCGCGCTGTGGCACGCCCCACAGGCGCTCTACCTCGGGCAAGAGCCTGGCCAGTGCGCCGCATTCGCGCAAGACCTCGAACATGCGAGAGGGCCTGTCTTCCATCATGCCTCGCGCCAGTTCCTGCCAAACGCGTTCGGGCACCAGATGGTCCACTTCGCCGTCTTGCACCATCTGGCGCATCAGGGCCATGGTCTCGTCGGCCACGGTGAAGTCATGAAAACGTGCTGCGAAACGGGCCAGGCGCAGGACGCGCACGGGGTCTTCCGCAAAGGCGGCGGAGACATGCCTGAGCACGCGGGCTTGCAGATCACGTTGGCCGCCATAGGGGTCGACGAGCAGCCCGGCCTCGTCTTGGGCCATCGCGTTGATCGTGAGGTCGCGGCGTATCAGGTCTTCTTCGAGCGTGACCTCGGGCGAGGCGTGGATCTGGAAGCCGTGGTAGCCGTGGCCGCTCTTGCGCTCGGTGCGCGCCAGGGCGTATTCCTCTTTGGTCTG
>NZ_SCTN01000293.1 GCF_004297345.1 Aquabacterium sp.
CTCCTTTTGGACGAGCCAGGTTCACGACCAGGGCGCGACCGTCAACGGTCTTGCCGTGCAGACCACGGATGGCGGCCTGGGCTTCTTCAGCCGAACCCATTTCGACAAAGCCGAAGCCCTTCGAACGACCGGTGTCACGGTCCATCATGACCTTGGCGGACATGACGCTGCCGAAAGCCGACATTTCTTGTTGCAGGCTGTCGTCGCGGACAGAGTAGGCCAGGTTGCCGACGTAGAGTTTGTTTTCCATGATGGAATCTTTCAAGAGAGAAATGGGTGAGAGAAAAACCAGCGTCGATCAGCGGTAAGGCCGTCGCGCAGGAATGGGCCCGCCACCCGTGCGGGGCTCCAAATGACGGAAGGTGATGCGACCTTTGCTCAGGTCGTAGGGAGACAGTTCAAGCGAAACCTTGTCACCCGCCAGGATGCGGATGCGGTTCTTGCGCATCTTGCCGCCCGAGTAGGCGATGAGCTGGTGACCGTTTTCAAGCGTCACACGGAAACGGGCATCAGGCAGGACTTCGTCAACCTGGCCGCGCATTTCAATCAGATCTTCTTTGGACACGTATTTCCTTGTGTTCAGGCGGGGATGAGGCTGCGGCCTTGGATCAAGGCGTAGCGGGTGGCTTCTTCGCAAGTGGCGAAAGAGGGCACGAACCGGAAGATCCGGTCATGGGTGCCACAGCCACGGCCGCTGCGCACCGAGACGGACGCAGCGTACCGACCGGAGTCGGTGAGTTTGACGAGCGGCGACAAGAGGTACTTGCCGATAGACAGTGCGTTAGCTTGAGAAATGTTCACTTCAATGGCACGCGTCGCTCATGCGACCGTGCAGGTCAATACAGACAAGCAATCGGCGTAGATTCAGCCCTTGCAGGCTCGACATCCCGATCGCCAGATTGCAGAAAAAGGGGTGGGGGGGTTGATCTGACCTAGATGAAGGTGAGGCCAGAGTGAAGCTCGCCGATTGAGTGCGCGACCGCAAAAACATCTCGGGTCGACAGTCTGATCGAGCTATGGGGGCGCAGAGCGCGTCGAATCGTGGATCAGACGATGAAGGCTGCAAAGGTAAGCAGATCGCAGCTCTAATAGCGCAATATATCAGGCCTTTGGCAATCTTGCTTGCATTTTTTTTCCACACTGAGCAATCGCATCAATCTGACTGGCAGACGCGTGGTGCGTTTGAGGAAGTCGCCACGCGCTTCGCCTGTGGCCATGTCCACGGCCCAGCCGTGCAGGAAGGCCATGCGATTCGTGTTCTCGCTGTTGCGGCCCTGGCTCAGGTTGCCGTAGTTGTATTGATTGACCACGGGCGCCGTGCTGTCCACATTGGCCGAACCAGCCCAGTACCAGCCCTCAGGCGCACGAGGAAATCTGGAACGCCCGCCATCACGCAAAGCCTGCATATCGGATGCAAGCTGCCGCAAGGCCGTGACACGGGGCAGACGCCAATCGCCCCCATCAGCCTTGCGCCGGTCTGCAGCGAGGCTCAAAGCCTCCTTGTGCGTGGCCAGCACGGCCTCGCCCTCGCAGGTCTTGCCCGTCCAGTGCATGCCCTCCACACAGCGCGACCAGGCCACGCCGGCCTGCGCGTCAATCACGGTCTCGCCATCGGCAGAGATCGTCAGAGGTGCCGAGGCGGCCCCTTGCGCCATGGCGCTCACGGTCACCAACGACAAGATCAGGCACGCCCACGCTCTCATGTTCGCACCGGTCGGTAAGTCTGCCGGGGCATGCGCAGATGCCGCTTGAGCGCACGCGCCAAGTCGATTGGCCGAAAGGGCTTGGCCAGATGATCGTTCATGCCGGCCTTGCGGCAGCGGTCTGCGTACACGTCCTTGCCGTTGGCCGTCAGCGCGATGATGCTCACAGGCGGCTTTTGCTGCTGACTCTCTTGTTCACGGATCAGGCGCGTGGTCTCGAAGCCATCCATCTCGGGCATCTCGCAATCCATCAGCACCAGATCGGCTTGTTCGTGTGCCAGCCAGTCCACGGCAGCCTGGCCGTTGTCGATCACGGTCACATCCACGCCCAGCGTCTTCAACTCAGCCTCGGCGATCATGGCATTGACCGGGTTGTCCTCCACCAGCAGCACATGAGGCGCGGCATCCTTGAACAGGTGCTGCGCTTCGGCGATTTCATCCACAGGCGCGGCATCCGATGCACCGGTCTGCTGAGCCTCATCCTCCTGATGGACCGACATGGGCAGACTGAAGCTGAACACCGAGCCCTTGCCCACTTCGCTGACGCAATGCAGCTCCCCCCCCATGGCCTGGCACAGGTCGCGCGAGATGGTCAGGCCCAGACCGGTGCCACCAAAACGCCGCTGGTAGGTGCCCTCTGCCTGATGGAAAGCCTCAAACACGCGGGCGACATCTGCAGGCGCAATGCCCACACCTGAGTCCTGTACCTGCACGCTCAACTGGCCGTTCAAGGGATCATGCTGCGCACTGATCTTCACAAAGCCTTGCTGCGTGAACTTGATGGCGTTGCCCAGCAGGTTGTGCAGGATCTGGCGCAGGCGAACGGGATCGCCCTGCACGTCGAACTCATGACCGATGTCCAGCGTGGCATACAGGCTCAAGCCGCGTTCCTGCGCATTGACGCGCGAGGTCTCCACCATCTCCTGCAACAAGGTGCGCAAATTGAATGGCTGCGCGTGGATGGGCAACTTGCCCGCTTCGATGCTGGAGAAATCGAGGATGTCATTGATGACGTTGACCAGATGCTCGCCCGAACCCCTGATGAGATCGAGCTGACGCAGGCTTTGCGTGTCTCGCTCGCGAGCCCGCAGCTGCCGCGTCAAACCGAGGATGCCGTGCAATGGGGTGCGCATCTCGTGGCTCATCGTGGCCACGAAACGGCTCTTGGCTTCGCTCAAGGCTTTGGCCTGCTGCAAGGCCTCTTCGCGGATCAAGGCCACCTGCTCGCTTTGAAAGCGCAAGGCCAGCAACTCCTTGACGCGCCGGTTCGAGCGCCGCCCTTCCGACAGCAGGATCACCCAGGTGCCAAACATGGCGACCGAGCAATACACGCCCAGATCGTCATGGCGGGCCAGGGCAAAGAAGAGATTGGGCAACATCATCGCGGACACGAAGCCCGCCACGGAGGGCCAATCCACATGCAGGATGAAGGTGCCCAAGGTGGCCACGCCGATGATCACACTGATGGTGACCACGGCCACATCAAGCTGGTCCAGCGGCGTCAGCCCCCAGGCCAGGAAGCTCCACGACAGGCCGTCAAGCGCGGTCAACACGCGGTAGATGGTCAATGTCCGCCCAGGCTTCTTGTTGCCCTTGAGCAGAAACCAGGCTGAGTAGGCATAGCGCGCGCTACCCAGCAACATGCGCGCCACCATCCAGATTTCCAGACCCGGGTGATTCACACGGTGCTGCAGCACAAGGGATGTGCCCAGCGTGCAGATCATGCTGAACAACATGGCGTTGGGCAGCAGTTCGTGCATGGCCTGCTCGCGCGCCTGATCGACACGAGCGATCATTTCCGGCGAGGCCGGATTGCTGGCAGAGTTGAACGACGACGACAGGACAGGCATATCCTTTCCCTCATCGGCAAACGCCACCCATACCGAACCGGGATTTACACGCCCACGTGCATTGCTGACGTGAAGTTCTGCACGACTTGTGCGAGCGCAAGAAGGCGTTGCGCCAGGCGCAAGCGCACGTCCGCTTGCCCTATGCTTGAGCATCTGTTCACACTTGCCTGAGGCTTTCCGCCATGCCACGCACTCGCACCGCTCTGCCCCTGCCGCTCCGGCCTCAATGGGGCCGCCAAGCCATCAAGCTGAGCGCCATGCTGGCCATCGGCCTGAGTTGCAGCCTGTCCATCGCAGGCAAGAAGCCCTATGACTACTACGTCACCGGCAATCCGGACACGCCCGTGCTGATCGCGACCCAACCCAGCACGCCTTCGCTCGTGTTGATGGGCGGCGGCCCCGATGTGGACGAAGCCTTCCGCTGGATGATCACCCGCGCCGGCATCCGCCCCGGAACCGGCGGCCACTTCGTGGTGCTGCAGGCTTCCGCGCGCGACACCTATGGCCCCTACATCCTCTTCAGCAACGCCGATTCGTCCACCACAGCCGCGCCGGTTGACGGCTGGGCGGGCGGCGCCTCTCTGGGGCTGACATCGGTCGAAACGCTGAACGTGCCCAGCACCGGTGCGGCCAATGACCCGACGGTCAACGCCATCGTGGCGCGTGCAGACGCCGTGTTCATCGCCGGGGGCGATCAAAGCAACTACATCCAGTTCTGGAAGAGCACGGAGCTGGATCACACGCTGCAAGGCCTGATGGCGCGCAACGTGCCGATTGGCGGCACCAGTGCCGGCATGGCCGTGCTGGGGCAATTCGATTTCAGTGCCATGCGCGGCACGTTGGATTCCAGCCAGGCACTGGCCGATCCGTACAACAAGTACGTGACGCTGGACCCGGCCCCACTGAGCCTCACCGGAGGCTTCCTCACACCGCCAGCCCTGGCCAATACCGTGCTGGACACCCACCTGGACAGCCGTGACCGCATGGGCCGACTGATCACCTTCACGGCCCGGCTGATCGCTCCGACCAATGGCCGCGGCTGCACGGGCGGCATCCTGGCGGCCGGCAGCAACCAGGCCAACTCGGCACGCGGCATTGGCGTGGATGTGGAAGCCGCCCTGCTCGTGCAAGGCAACGGGCCGTATCAGCCCTACACCGCCCGTCGCGTCACCAATGTGTCCACGGTCAGCGAGAGTGCGGTGTACTTCGTGCGCCCACTGCAAGCGCCCACGCTGTGCGCGCCGGGCAAACCGCTGAGCATGAGCACCGTGGAAATCCGCAAGCTGGGAAATTCCAACACCGTGTTCAACCTCAGCGAGTGGACGGGGCTGACGCCTTATTACGTGGATGCCGTTGCGGGCTCACTGACCTCATCCCCCTACTGAGAAGGCATGACACGGCTGGCGCTTGTCCGATAATCCACCTTCCACAAAACGAAATTGGCAGGTGCATCATGACAGCAGAAGAACTGAATGCCGTGGTCATGGCGGTCTTTGGTCCCAGAGGAGACAAAGCCTACACATCCGCGCTAGGCACGCTGACCAAGCACCCGGACGTGCTGATTGGCGCCATCCAGGGCGGCCCCTTCAAACCGGCAGCAGCCATTGAAGGCTTCACAGATGTCCGCGATGGCCGCGCAGACGCCGACACCAAAACCAAACTGAGTGAAAGAACAGGCTTCCACGCTGAAATGTTGATCCTCTCTGCCTTGATCAACTATCTGGAAATCGATCCGGCACAGCCCATCGCCAATCTGCGCGCAGAACTGGCCAGTGGTGCCGGCAACATCACGATCACCGCAGACGCGCCCTGCTGCAAACACTGCGGCAGCATGCTGGATGCGTTGGGCATCAGTTACTTCGGCGCCAAAGCCGCGGCAGGGCTGACGGGATGGTGGAACCCGCTGACAGACAAAGTGACGCCCAACGGCTCCCCGGATTTCCAGAAGGCCATCCCGGGGATGTGAGTTCAGTGCCGCATCGCCTGCGGCACATCAAAGTCCATCAGCACACTGGCCATCTCCAGCGCCCGCCACAGATGCGCGGGCATCTGCATGATCTTGTCGGGCGTCTTGGATCGGCTGACCCAGGCGCCGATCTCGTGGTGTTGCTCAGGCGTCAGCAGGTTCAGAGAGAGCATCTCGTCCAGTAACTGCATGGGGTCCCCCTTTCAACAGCAGGTGGCAACGAACTCAAAAGGCTTGGCCTGCGTTCGATGCGCCAATTCACTATCGCACAGCGTGCCGCCCCAAGACCTGGGGAGTACACGGGCCTCAGCGCATTAATTCAGGACTTGGCCAGAAAAACACACCCCTATTTGGGGGTCCGTTGACCAGATACAGGGGCTCGGGTAGCCTGATCGATCAAGAAGAATAAATGCCTGCCGATTCAGGCCAGATCCCAGGAAGCACCACGCCATGGCCTACCGCACAGCCGACGCCGGCCCATGCGGTCTCAGTTTTGTCCGGTTTCTTGCCGATAACGGACTGTGAACCAGACCGTACGTCTCCATCGTGACGACCATTCGCGTCGTGACACGGGTGAACCCGTGCGCGCCGCCGCGCCTGATTCGGCCGAAGCGGTTCTGGCACATGGCCACACCTGGTTACGCTTCCCACGTGCGCTGGAGGCCGAATTCGCCGCAGAAACGCTGGAGCCCCGCCGCAAGCTGCTGACCTTTTGCGCCGTGCTGGGCTGCCTGGGCGTGGTCCTGGGCTCGGGCAACGTGAACGAGGCCACCCCGGAGATCGCCGCCTTTGTCTGGCGATTGGTCTGGATCTGGATGGGCTTTGCCTTTCTCGCCTTGGTCAGCATCTGGCTGTGCCCTGTCAAGCTGCGTCGCGGCTGGCACGCTGAAGGCCTTACGGCACTGCTGGGCACTGCCATGGCGCTGTTGGTGGCCTGGATGGGCTCGGCCAGTCAGGCCGATACAGCCATCACTCACTCCGCGATGGCCGCCATACCCGTGATGTATGCCTGCATCGCGGCGCGATTGCGTTTTTACTGGTCCTTGAGTTCGGCGCTGATCACCTTTGTCTACTACATCCTGACGGTCAAAGGGCACACACCCTCTCAGGCGCAGATCGCGCAGGGACTCACACACCTGATCGCCATGAGCTATGCCTTTGGCCTGCTGGCGAACTACGCCTTCGAGCACCGGGAGCGTCGCAACTGGCTGTTGCGCCGGGTCGAAGCGCAGCAGCGGGAGACCTTGTTGCAGACGTCGGCCCAACTGCATCAGTTGTCCACGCTGGATCCGCTGACAGGCTTGCCCAACCGCCGTCAGTTCGATCTCAATTTGCAGCAAGCCATCGATCAGGCCACGTGGACACAAAAGCCGCTGGCCTTGCTGACCGTCGATGTGGACTACTTCAAGCGCTTCAATGACAGCCACGGGCACCCCGCCGGTGACACCTGCCTGATCGACATATCGCGCACGCTGGCCACGCAAGCTCTGATCCATGGCGGCACGGCCGCGCGGTTGGGTGGCGAGGAATTCGCCATCATCCTGCCAGGGCTGGATCCGGCGCTGGCACGCCAGGCCGGTGAACGTGTGTGCCAGGCCGTGGCGGCGGCACGCATGCCGCATCGCGATTCACCCGTGGCAGCGCACGTCACCATCAGCGTTGGCATGGCGGTGTGGCAGGCCGATGTGCGCGACACGCCCGCCAGCCTGCAAGAAAGGGCCGATCGCGCGCTCTACCAGGCCAAAGCGAGCGGCCGCAACCAGCTGTGTGTGGCTCCTGTTGCCACGGCGCTGACCGAGCCCAGCCCCATCCACGTGGCCAGCCCACCGCTCCCCGAGCGCTGGGTGAATTCGATGAGCGAGGAAGAAGATCAGGCCGAGGAAGACGAAGCCCTCTGCCAGCAAACGCTGGAAAGCCAATTCCTCAAGCTGCGCTTTCCTGAACCGCTGGAATCTGCCTACATCGCACACCATGCACAAGCCCGCCGCAAGCAGTTGGCCATCACAGCGCTGGTCGGGCTGCTGATTTTCAATGTGTCAGCCATTGCCAACCGCTCGATGTTTGGCGACATCAGCGACTCGGCCATGGATTACCTGGTGTGGCTGAGCGCTTGCGTGCTTTTCCTGCACACCTTCGCCTGGTTCGCCCATCGCCCGCTGTGGCGTGAAACGCTCTACAGCCTGAGCACGGCCATCGTTGCGCTGGTATCAACATGGGTCTTCTCCAAGAGCCAGCTCACGTCTACGTTGAGCTATTCGATCTGCCTGATGCTGATCCCGATGTTCTCAGGTGTGGCGGCGCGCCAGCCCTTCTGGTTCACTTGCGTGCCTTCGTTGATCACGTCAGCTGCGGTGGCGCTGCTGCTCAAGCCCAACGGGCACACGCAAGAGATCGTGTATGGCGACAACCTGTTCATGATCGTCAACAACATGGTCTACACGCTGATCCTGGCCTATACGCTGGATCATGGCGCGCGCAAGGCCTGGCTGCTGGCCCGCATTGACAGGTTGCAACAGGGCGCCTTGCTGGCCGCCAGCCAGCGCCTGAAGGCATTGTCCGTGGTGGACCCACTCACGGGCATCTGCAACCGCCGTCAGTTCGAAGACGATCTGGACCGTATCTGGCACGAATGCCTCGAAGATCGGCGCCCGCTGGGCATGCTCATCATCGATGTAGACCACTTCAAGCTCTACAACGACAGGCTGGGCCACCTGGCCGGCGATGAATGCCTCAAGCTGGTCGCCACGCTCATGAGCAAGACCGCGCAAGCCGACAAAGGCCTGGCGGCGCGTCTGGGTGGCGAAGAGTTCGGCGTGCTGCTGCCCGGCGGCTCATTGAGCGATTCGCTGCAACTGGCCGAGCGCATCCGCCTGACGATCAGCCAGGCCTGCATTGCGCATGATTACGCGCCCCCGCGGCACGTGACGGTCAGCATCGGTGTGGCCAGCCTGATCCCGCAGGAGGGCATGGACCGCATTTCCTTGTTCGCCACGGCAGACAAGGCCTTGTACGAGGCCAAGCGCACGGGGCGCAACAAGGTGCTGGGCCCGAAGGGCGCGGACGTGGCCCACCGGTCGAGCGCACGATCCCCTGTTGATCAGGCCTGATCGCTTACTTGCCGCCCTTGCCCGACTTGGCTTCGGCGCTGGCCAGCATGTCCTTGGCCGACAGACCTGCGAACAAGGCGGCGGCGCGGGTCTTGATTTCCAGCAGTTCGTCGGCAGTCACCGAGTACTGGCCAGTGGTCTTGTTGACCTTGATGCCAAACTCGACGTCCTTGCCGTTGTTGGACAGAATGCCGCTGGTGAACTCGTAATCCTCGCTGTCCACGGGCAGACCTTCGACATCGGCGTCATAGTCTTCGTAGGTCACGCGGTGGATTTCGCCGCTGGCCAAGTCCAGCAAGCCGGTGCCGTTGATCACCTCGTCGGACAGTTCATCGGCAATCTTGATCGGTACTTTCAAATCCACAACAGACCTCCCTTCACGCAAAAGGGCTCGATTCTGGCACGCCACGGCGTGGCGTCTGCCTCCAACCGGTAAAAACCCGCCCTCGGGCTTCCGGCACAATCACCCCCCATGACCGAGGCGCCCCAGACAGAACAACACGAGAGCACCAGCTTCGAGGGCTACTTCCGAGATGCGGACTTCGCCCCTGCCCAGCCCCTGGCCTGGGCCCTGAGCCAGCGCCAGGAACTGCTGGAAGCGCTACGCGGCCTGTTCAATGGCCCGCAAGCCATGGTGCAACTGCGCCTGTGGTGCTTCATGGAACTGGCCGCCCAGCCTCAGGCTCGCCTGTCTCGCGACGATGTGAACCGTTTGTTCCACGCCGTGCTGCCAGACGCACTGGAAACCGTGCTCAAGCGCCTGCGAGACATCAATCTACTCGTGTGGGACGCCACCCCGCAGGACTACCACCTATCACCCCTGGCGCAGCAGGTACATGGCCTGCTGGCCCCGATGACCACACCGCCAGCGGCCGAATACGACGACATGGCCGCGCTGCTGTCGCAAGTGGCGGGTGCCCAGCAACTGGGCCTGGTCAGCACCAACCAGCTCAAGCACCTGCACGCGCAACTGGCTCGCCTGCACGACGAGTTCTCGGATGCGATTGCCAGCGGATCGGAGTCGCGCCTGCGCGTGGCCCAGCCTCGCTTTGACCGCGCTCTGGAACTGGTGGACCGCGCCGGCCAGGCGCTGACCGCGCTGATCCGCGCCGAGCACGAAGACCCGCGCCTGGAGCGCGAAGCCCGTGCCATCGGCCAGGAACAGGCCCGCCTGCTGTCCATGGCCAGCCAGTTCACCCGTGCGCTGCAACAGGCCGATCGCCAGCGCGTGACGCTGGGCTCCACCGGCTTGACCACATCCGATGTGCGTGCCTGGCTGCAACGCCACCCCGCGCTGTGGGAAATCATGGGCGAGGCACTAGCAGTGCCCGTGCGGCCAGTGATGGTCAGCCAGCACGATCTGGTCGACGTGGCCGAAGGCGAGTTCGAACGCGATCGCCCCGTTTCGCAAGGCCTGGCTGGCCTGCCACCGCCCGCAGAGGCCGCTCACGGCACGCTGGACACGCTCAGCCTGCCGCCTGAACTGGGCAACCTGATCAGCCTGCTGGATCGCTGGTCAGAAATGGCCACGGAAGAAGCCGCCCAGCGCGCGGCGGCTCAAGCAGCTGGTGAAGCGCCGAATCCTGATGCGCCTGCACCCGGCACCCGGCCCCTGTCCGACGCCATTCTGGGCGGGCGCTTTGCCCAAGCCGCCTACCGCATGCAGCTCATGCCGCTGGTGGGCGACGCCCAGGCCCAGACCCTCAAAGGGCTCACGGGCGATCTGGCACGTGCGCCCTGGCAATGGCAGTTCAAGGCGCAGCACATCAGCGCTGCCGATGAAGCCGTGGCGCTCGTCAGCGACGGCTTCGTTCAGCCGATCCAGTTCGATGCACAGGGCCACCCCATCCCCCTGCCTGCGGATGACCGTGAGCCCATCGTGCTGATGCCCAGGCCCGCGCCTGAAGCCAAGCCCAAAGGTCGCGCCAAAAGCGCCAAGGCAACGGCGCCCTCCAGCGCCCCACAGAATCCCAACGAAGCCCAAGCATGAGTTCCCATCTCGACGACGCAGCCCTGCTGGCTGCCGAACTGCTCGCGCGCCGCTGGTTGCCGCGCCAACACCCAAAGGTCAAGCGCGCCCTGATTGACGCCGACCTGTGGCAAGCCACGCAAGATCGCCTGGCCCAGGTCGGCCTGCGCCTGATCGACAACATCTACGCCGACCACGTCAGCGTGGCCTTGCTGCGCCCAGCCGAAACCGCCGTGTTCGGTGAAGCCGGCCTCAACAGCCACAACAACATCGACCTGCCGCGTGATGCCGTCTCGCTGCTGGTGATCCTGTGGGCGCTGATCATCCTGCCCAAGCGTGAACGCCAGGCCGCCCGAGCCAACCAGGCCGAGGGCAACGACCAGAACGACATGTTCGGCAAGGACAAGCCCATCCCCACGGCCGCCAGCGTGAGCCCCCTGGTGTCGTACAAGGCCCTGCTGGCCGACTTCGGCATCCAGCTGGGCAAGAAGACCCGCCTGGACACCAACCTCAAGCGCCTCGAAAACCACGGCTTCATCATCCGCAAGGGTGAGGACGTGGCCGAAGGCCCGCTGCTGGATTTGCTGCTCGACTACGACGCGCTCGCGCCCCGCATCCTGCAAGGCGCACTGGGCGACGTACTGGCCCAGGCCAAGGAGTTGGTGGGCAACCTGCCGCTGGCGATCACGCAGCCGCCACTCGAAGAGTTTGAAGAGATCCCGGAAGACGAGATCGAGATGGAAGCGCACGTGGCAGCGCCCGCGCCGACGCCCATCCATGTCGATGCGGCGCCGGCCTCCGACACGGCCCATAACGACGCCGCTGATGACGCTGCGCCCCACGCTTCACCCGACCAGGCCTGATCCCCGATGTTTCACCTGCAAAGCCTCGAACTGCTGCACTGGGACTACTGCCAGCGCCTGACCCTGCCGCTGGACGGCGCCATCATCACGGTGGCCGGCCCCAATGGCTCGGGCAAGACCACCCTGCTGGATGCCATGCGCACCCTGCTGGGCCTGGATTGCTCGGGCGGCCGCAACTACAAGACCTACGCCCGCCACGCCAATGCCGACAGCGCCTGGCTGCGCGCCACGGTGGACAACCGCCCACGCAACCGCCAGTCGTCCAACCGGCCCTTTGCCCGCTGCCTGCTGTACAGCGATGTGGTGACACTGGCCTGCCGCATCGACCGCAATGGCGGTGACTGGACGCGCCGCTACATCATGGTCGAAGGCGATGTGAGCGTGGAAGAGCTCATCGAGCGCGGCGACCGTGACTGGCTGGGCATCGACAACTGGCGCCGCCGCCTGGAAGGTGCCGGCCTGAGCCGCGCCATCGCCAAGGTGCTGGCACTGGAACAAGGCCAGACCGACCGCCTGTGCGAATACAGCCCCAAGGAACTGCTGCGCCTGGTGTTCGACGTGTTCGGTGACCAGGACGTGCTCGACCGCTACGACGAAGCCCGCAACCACCAGAAGCAACTGCTGCAGGAAGTAGAAGCCGCCGAGCGCGAGCTGTCGCATGGCAAGGCCCAACGCGCCGAGCTTGAATCGCGCGTCAACAACTACCGCCAGTGGGAACTCAAGTGCCAGGAGCGCGAAACACTGGGCACCGAAGTCGTGCCTGTGCTGAGCAACTTCGAGACCCGCAAGAGCCTGGCCGGCAAGCTGCGTGATCTGCACAAGCAACGGCTGCAATCATCGGATGACCGCCGCCAGCATGGCCAGGTCAAGGCCGACTTGCTGCAACGCCTGCAGGACCAGACCGACACCGCGACCCGCGTGGAAGAGCTGGAAGCGCAAGTGCGCAGTGCCCGCCGCGTGCAGGAAGAAGCCCGCGATGCCGAGCGCCCCATCGAACTGCTGGTCAAGCGCGCCGACGAACTGCAAGGCCTGGCCAGCGTGGAAGGTGATGCGCAACAGCTCACCCAACGCATCCAGGAACTCAGCGACCACAAGCAGCAGCTGTCCACACAATGGCAGCGCCTCAAAGACCAGCGCGACGAGGCCCAGCGCGCCCTGAACGGCCTGCAAGGCCAGCGCCTGGCCCCGCCCCCGCCTGAAGTGCAGCGCTTCCGACGCACGCTGGATGAGGCCGGCATCGCCCACCATGTGGTGAGCGACATCATCGAGATCACCGACGAGAAATGGCGCGCCGCCGCCGAAGGCGTGCTGCGCGGCAGCCGCTGGGTGGTGGTGCTCGATCGCCCCTCGCAAGAGGCCCAGGCCATGGCCCTGGCCGAGAAGGAGCGCTTCCGCCACTACATCGTGGCCGAGGCCGAAGACGCGCCGGCCAAGCCCGATGCCGACAGCCTGCTGGCCGTGCTCAAGATCAGCGCCCCGGCCCCGCACTGGTTGCTGCGCCAGCTGGAAAACATCCAGCGCGTGGCCAGCACGGAAGCCGGCGTGAAGATCCGTGGCGAGTGGATCACGCCCGATGCCTATCACCGCGATGGCCGTGGCGGCCGCTCTGTCTGGGTGGACCCGAGCCAGTACCAGTTCGGCGCCAGCGCCGTGGCCTCACGCCGCACCTCGATCGACAACCGCCTGGCTCAGCTCGATGAAGAGATGACGCGCATCGTGCGCGACCAGGCCTTCTTCGATCGCCAGCTGCAGGATGCCCGCAAGGCCGCGCAAGGCTTCACGGCCGCCGCCGAACTGGCCGAGCGCGAAGCCGAATTCAGCGAAGCCCGACGCCAGTTGCCCATGCTCAAGCAGGCCCGCGCCGAAGCCGGCGAGCGCTGGCAGCAGACGGAAGCGCAACTCAAGCGTGCCGTGGTCGAGCAGACCAACGCGCAGCATGCCTACAGGCAGGCGCAGGAACGCCTGGCCCACATCGAACAACGCAGCGCCCAGCACGAGCGCGAATGGCAGCAACGCTTTGATGACGTGATGGCGCAGGCCGTGATGTCACGCGAGGTGAAGCTGCAGATGCCACGCCACTGGCGCACGCCCGAGCGCATCAAGGACATGCAAGGCCACTACGGCAACGCCACCCAGGCCCGCCTGCGTGCCGAAGCCGTGGAGCGTGAACTCAATGAAGGCAAGTGGGAAACCGACCCCACGGTGATCGAACAGCTCACGCTGATGAACGCCAACGTGCTGCGCCAGGAAGACGAGCTCAACCAGCGCAAGTCGAGCAATGCCGCCGCCGCCATCGCCGTGGACAACGCCCGTGAGCGCTACACCGACGTGCTCAAGGTCACGGTGCGCCGCTACCGCAAGAACATCATCGAACTGGGCCAACTGGCTGGCGTGGAAGTCAACGCCGAGTTGCCGCACCTCGATGGCGACGACACGCAACTGCGCCAGGCCGAACTGCGCGTGCACTTCAACTTCGACGGCAAGGGCAGCATCGGCCTGAACGACGGCGAAGCCTCCGGTGGCCAGCAGGTGATCAAGTCACTGATCCTGCTGGTGGGCCTGATGAAGGACGACGAAACGCCTGGCGGCTTCGTGTTCATCGACGAACCCTTCGCTCACCTGGACGTGCGCAACATCCAGCTGGTCGGCCACTTCCTGCGTTCCACGCGTGCACAGTACGTGCTGACCACACCGATCACGCACAACGTCGAGGTGTTCGAGCCGGCGGACGTGACCCTGGTCACGTCCAAGAAGCCCAAGGGTGCGCGCTGGGCGCCGCCGATTGGGGTGCTGCAGCGCCGTGTGGCGCCTGAGGTTTACTGAGCGATTGAGCTACTGCGTGATTCAAGAGGCCCTCGCAAGGGCCTCTTGTCATGGCGCATCAACTTGATGCATCACACCCGGGCACGCATATGCCCTCCCTGATTCGGCCCCAGGTTGTCGAGCAGGAACTCGGCCAGCAGCCGCGCCCGCTTGTGCAAATGCCGCGCGCTCGGGTACACGATGGAGAAAGGCCGCGAGCGCCCACCAAAAGGGGCCAGCACCTCCACCAGCTCACCGCTGAGCAACTCGCGCTCGACCAAAAAGCGGCTCGTCTGATACAGCCCGCCGCCATGGCGCGCCAGGTGCACGCCACCGTCCAACTCTTCCGAGCACGTGATGCTGCCGCGCGTGCTCACCTCGACATCCTGTCCATCCACGATGAAGGACCAATCCACGCAACGCCCCGTGCGCGGCAACACGAACTGGATGCACTCGTGGCCGCGTAAATCGTCGATGGATTGTGGCTCGCCGGCGCGGGCAAGATAACCGGGTGAGGCCACCACCACCAGTTCCGAGTCTTCGATCTTGCGTGCCACCAGGCTTGAATCCGCTTGATGACGCGCACGCACAGCCAGATCAAAGCGATCCTTGGCGAAATCGACATTGCGGTTGCTGAGCTGGATCTCCAGGCAGATCTCCGGGTGTCGCTGCCGAAAACGCGGCAACAGCGGCAGCACACGATGCCGCCCATAGCCTGTGGCCAGACTGAGCCGCACCACCCCGGCAGGCTGCGCCTGCTGACGGCTCAACTGCCGCTCTACCTCGCCCAATTGCGACAAGGTCAGGCGACACTGCGCCAGGTACAAGCGCCCCGCATCACTGAGCCGTATCTGGCGCGTGGTGCGCATGAACAACCTCACGCCCAGCCGCGCCTCCAGCCTCGCCACACTGCGACTCACGGCACTGGGCGTCATGCCAGTGTGCTCTGCCGCCGCGGTGAAGCTGGCCGCATCGGCTGCCAGCACGAACAACTCCATGTCACCCAGCTGGGCGTCTTCAAACTGCCGGCTCATACAAGGCTCTCCCCACTCACAACAGGCCCATTTGTGCGCAATAGGCATCAGTCATGTGAACCATAGCCTATTCACATGCGCCCAGCGCATCAATAAGCTGAAAGCCCTGATCAACACAAGGGCCCCGCGCCCTCCACACATCATGAAGCTCTACTTCAGCCCCGGCGCCTGCTCGCTCGCCCCCCATGCCCTGCTGATCGAGATCGGCCGCCCCTTCGATCTGATCAAGGTCGACACCAGCAAAGGCCTGACCTCGCAAGGCGAACGTTTCAGCGACATCACACCCAAAGGTGCCGTGCCGCTGCTCGAACTCGACAATGGCGAGCGCCTCAGCGAAGGCGTGGTGATCTGCCAGTACCTGTGCGATCAGGCCGGCCGCACCGACCTGATGCCAGCGGCTGGCACCATGGCGCGCTACCGCGTGATGGAGTGGCAGAACTACATCACCTCTGAATTGCACAAGTCGTTTGCACCGCTGTTCAACGGTCAGGCCTCGGCCGACACCAAGGCCTTGTTCGCGGCTCAGTTGCAACGCAAGTTCGCCTGGGTGTCCGCGCAACTGGCCGATCGCCCCTACCTGACTGGCGACACCTACACCGCCGCCGATGCCTACCTGTTTGTGGTCGCGTCCTGGGCGACCTATGTGCAGCTGGATCTGTCGGCCCACACGCACCTGCTGGCCTTCATGGACCGCGTGAAGGCGCGCCCGGCCATGCATGCGGCCATGAAGTCAGAAGGCTTGCTGCAATAAACGTCACGAAGGCACACGACCATGCGCACCGATACCCCATTCACACGCCGCCTCGGCTTGCCTTTGCCCATCGTGCAAGGCCCCTTTGGTGGCGGGCTCTCATCTGTATCACTTGTCGCCGCCGTCAATGGTGCGGGTGGACTGGGTTCCTTCGGTGCGCATCACCTGCACGCAGATCAAATCGTGCAGATCACGCGTGAGTTGCGGGCCGCCACGAATCGCCCTTTTGCGCTCAATCTGTGGATCCCCTTGCATGACGAGCCCGAACACCCCAAGGTGTCCGACGCACAATGGATCAGGGCCGTGAACCGGTTGCAGCCCTTTTTCGATGAGTTGGGCCTGGATCTGCCCCAACGACCTGACGCAAAGGCCGTGTGGCCCGACTATGCCCAACAGATCGAGGCCCTGCTGGACGCTCGGCCCGCCGTGTTCAGCTTTGTGTTCGGCATACCCGCGCCAGACGTGCTGTCTCGCTGTCGGCAAAGAGGCATCGTGACCGTCGGTGCAGCCACCACACCCCACGAAGCGCGCCTGCTTGAAGAAGCCGGCGTCGACATGGTCGTGGCCACAGGCAGCGATGCCGGCGGGCACCGCGTGTCTTTCACCGATGAGCCCGAAAACCTGCTGACAGGCACCTTCTCGCTGATTCCGCAAGTGCGCGATGCCGTGCGCATCCCAGTGATTGCGGCAGGCGGCATCGCCGATGCGCGTGGCGTGACCGCAGCCATGGCCCTTGGCGCGGATGCCGTTCAGATCGGCACCGCCTTTCTGGCTTGCGAGGAGTCCAACGCGGGCAGGCCCCATCAAGCGGCTTTGCGCTCAGTCAGCCAAACCCCCTCCACCCTCACCAAAGGCTTCAGCGGCCGGCTTTCACGAGGCTTGCGCAACCGGCTCACGATCGAGTTGGAACAAGCCCAGGGGGACATCCTGCCCTACCCCTGGCAGAACTGGCTGACAGGCATCCTCAAACGCGCCGCCATCGCTCAAAACCGGGCAGACCTGATGTCCTTGTGGGCAGGGCAAGCGGCGGGCCTGGTTCGCCATCAGCATGCAGCTGCCCTGATGCAGAGCCTGTCCAGCGCATTCGAACGCTGAGCCAACACACCCATCCGGCCAAACATTATCTTTGTCGGCCAAACGACGACTCGGGATTACCCGACTGACATTACACGCCAAGCGTCACTGCGCTGACACTTGAATCCCCCTTGTCTTAGGGGGTGCGTCATATGGCACGCAGACTTACCCGCCCCTGAAAAAAAACACTGTCTTTCAGACTGCATCACATGGTCCACACAAACCGTTGATGGAGTCAACATGACACTGAATTCACTGATCAAGGACGCCAGCAAAGCCGTTGGCATCAGCCTGCTGTGCAGCATTGCCGCACAAGCGGCCTATCTGAAATGGGAAATGGTCGAGCTGCCCGCATCCAGCGGCGCCTCGTGCGGCAATGGCACGCCCTACCGCTTCTTCGTCAACCGCACCCCCTTCACCAGCAAAACCGTGGTGATGTACGAAGGCGGCGGCGCCTGCTGGGAAAAGGGCACCTGCGAAAACAAGGCCGGCACGCAGTTGGCCGCAGTGAACCCGGATGGCATCCCCACCAACTACATGAGCGACTGGAACCGCCAGGCTCACCTGGGGCTGGTCACACCATTCACATCGCGCATCGACCCGCTGACCTCGGTGCAGACCCAAAGCTGGAACATCGTCTACCTGACCTACTGCACGGGCGACGTTCACACCGGCAACAAAGTCACCACCTACTCGGACAGCACCGGCTCGATCGCCTGGTACCACCGTGGCGCCGTCAATGCCAAGGCCGTGACCGCCTGGATGGCCGCCAACATGCCCAAGCCTGACGTGCTGCTGCTGACTGGTTTCTCTGCAGGCGGCACGGGCTCGACGGCCAACTTCGCCCAGATGCGCACCGGCACGAACGCCAACCACGCGGCCCTGCTGGCCGACTCCGGCCCGCTGTTCTGGACACCGCGCGACGGCTCGCCACAAGACTACCCATCCCAGCCCCTGCACAACAAGATCCGTCAGGTCTGGGGGCTGGATGAGCCCAACGGCATGGTGACCGAGTTGATCACCAAGTACCCCACGGCTGGCGACGCCAACAACCTGGGCAGCGTGACCTATGGCCTCAACAAGATCTTCCCCAAGGACCGCATCGGCTACGCGATGTTCCAGGAAGACATGGACTACTCGGCCTTCTCGTACTCGGCGTTCTACAGCGACATCTCGAACGCTGCGACTGATGCGGATCGTCAAGCGGCCTTGAACAAGCGCTGGCGCCAGGACATCAACACCACGCTGGCACACATGCCTGCTGGTGCCAACATGGGCTACTACATCCCCAACTACCGCCAGATCAACCTGTCGCACTGCCTGACCATCGTGACCTTCGGCGACACCGGCATCAAGGAAGCCAAGCTGGACAACGTGGGCGCCTTCGTGGACAACCTGCTGGACTTCTCTGGCAAGACGCCCGTGATCCGCTCGTTTGAACTCAGCCGCGTCAAGGCAGCTGCCACCAACCTGTCTGATCTGATCGCGCAGATCATCGGCAAGGCCGGCTTGTTCTGATTCATTCCTCCTCGGGATTCGTTCCCTTCAAAGCGGGCCTTCGGGTCCGCTTTTTTCATGCCTGAGACGCACAAACAAAAACAGCGCCCGAAGGCGCTGTTTTCATGAAAGCCTAAAGGCTTGCTGTGCTGAACGAAAGGCCGATCAGGCAGCCAGACGCTGTTCCAGCTTGGCCTTGGTGGCAGGCATGGCAGCAGGCAGGTTGTAGGCCAGTTGCGTGAACAGTTCGTCGTGCAGCTTGAGTTCTTGCGCCCAGGCTGCCTTGTCGATGCCGATGACGGACTGGAATTGGTCCTTCGTGAAGTTCAGGCCATTCCAGTTGATGTCTTCGTAGTTGGGGCTCAGGCCGAAAGCGTTTTCCACGCCGTTGGCCTTGCCTTCCAGGCGGCCGACCATCCACTCCAGCACGCGCATGTTTTCGCTGTAGCCAGGCCATACGAACTTGCCGTCAGCGCCCTTGCGGAACCAGTTGACGCAATAGACCTTGGGCAGTGCGTGACCAGCAGCCTGCAGCTTGGCGCCCAGGTCCAGCCAGTGCTGGAAGTAGTCGCTCATGTTGTAGCCCATGAAGGGCAGCATGGCGAACGGATCGCGGCGCACCACACCTTGCTGACCGAAGGCAGCAGCGGTGGTTTCAGAACCCATGGTAGCAGCCATGTAGACGCCTTCGGTCCAGTCACGGGCTTCAGTCACCAGCGGCACGGTGGTCGAGCGACGGCCGCCGAAGATGAAGGCGTCGATCGCCACACCAGCGGGGTTGTCCCACTCGCTGTCCAGCGCGGGGTTGTTGGTGGCAGCCACAGTGAAGCGGGCGTTGGGGTGAGCAGCCTTGGTGCCCTTTTCCTTGGCGATCTGAGGCGTCCAGTCATTGCCTTGCCAGTCGATCAGGTGAGCGGGGGCCTCGTCGGTCATCGACTCCCACCACACGTCGCCGTCATCGGTCAGGGCCACGTTCGTGAAGATCACGTCGCGGTTGAGCGATTCCATGCAGTTGAAGTTGGTCAGGGTGTTGGTGCCAGGGGCCACGCCGAAGTAACCAGCTTCAGGGTTGATGGCGTACAGCTTGCCGTCAGCAGCGGGCTTGATCCAGGCGATGTCGTCGCCGATGGTGGTGACCTTCCAGCCGTTGTAGCCAGCAGGCGGGATCAGCATGGAGAAGTTGGTCTTGCCGCAAGCCGAGGGGAAGGCGGCAGCCACGTGGTACTTCTTGCCTTCGGGATTGGTCACGCCCAGCAGCAGCATGTGCTCGGCCAGCCAGCCTTGCTCGCGGCCCATGTTGGAAGCGATACGCAGGGCGAAGCACTTCTTGCCCAGCAGCGCGTTGCCGCCGTAGCCGGAACCGTAGGACCAGATTTCGCGGGTCGTGGGGTAGTGAACGATGTACTTGGTGTCAGGGTTGCAAGGCCATGCCACGTCCTTCTGACCTTCGGCCAGAGGGGCGCCCACGGTGTGCACGCAAGGCACGAATTCGCCATCGGCGCCCAGCACGTCGATCACGCCCTTGCCCATGCGGGTCATGAGCTTCATGTTGACGGCCACGTAGGCGCTGTCAGACAGTTCGATGCCGATGTGGGCGATATTCGAACCCAGGGGGCCCATCGAGAACGGCACCACGTACAGGGTGCGGCCCTTCATGGCGCCCTTGAACAGGGCTTGCTCGCCCGTTTGCAGCTTGGCGCGCATTTCAGCGGGCTCACACCAGTTGTTGGTGGGGCCGGCGTCTTCCTTGCGGTCAGAGCAGATGTAGGTGCGGTCTTCCACGCGGGCCACGTCGGACGGGTGGGTCCAGGCCAGGTAGGAGTTGGGGCGCAGCTCGGGGTTGAGCTTCTTGAACGAGCCGGCAGCCACGAGTTGGGCGCACAGGCGGTCGTATTCTTCCGTGGTGCCGTCGCACCAGTAGATGTCCTTGGGCTGCAGCAGAGCGGCCATCTCGGCCACCCAGGCGATCAGCTTGGTGTTTTTGACGTAGGCAGGTGCGTTCACCTGTGCAGTAGCAGTCGTCATGAATGAAGCTCCAGAAAGTAAAAAACAGGGTCTCGGCAGCGCCAGAACAAGCTTGATTCACCTTATGAATCAACAACTTGTGACGCTATCGACACCCCGCTATCGTTGTGACATCAGGCCCTCGTGAGGCCAGCAATCCGTGACAGTGGAACCGCGTAGTTTAGTCCACTCGGCGGGCTTTGAGTTCCCCCCTTGGCCGGGGGGGCGGAGACACCCTGGGCACTCAGGGTGAGACTTGAGTCACGAAGCCCCGATGTTTTTGTATCCTGATACATATTCCGACACCGCTTTGCGGGCGTTTGGCATGGCGGCAGGCACACTGCTCGGCTTGCCCGATTTGCCACATTTTTCACATTGTTCAATATGCCCTTGCTGGCCCGCCGCCCGTTTTTGCAACTCAGTCTTGGTAGCACCCTGTGCGCTGCTGCATTGCCTCAAGCCTGGGCGCGCGAGCACCTGCCCGCGCGCGCGGAGAGCCCGGCCGTCGGCGTGGACCCCTTGCTCGTCGCCTCGGGCCTGACCGCGCGCTGGCAAGCCTCGATGAAGCAGGATCTGGGCTGGACCGCCCGCTGGACGGCCATGGACACCGATGTGATCCTGACCCAACTGGAGCAAGGCCAGATTGATGCGGGCTTGTTCCTGAGCCACCCACGTGCCGATGCGCTGGACAAGCAAGGCCTGATCTACAACCGCAAGACGATTGCACAAACCGATGTGCTGCTGCTGGGCCCCCAGGAAGACCTGGCTGGCATTCGCAGCGAGACGGACCCAGGGCGCGCCTTGACCCAGGTGCTCGCAGCCGCCAGTGCGGGTGCGGTACGCTGGCAACAACCGCCAGCAGGATCCTCGCTGGCCGCACTGGCCGACCAGTTGACGCAAGGCCTGGCCTCCAAAGGCTTGACTGCGACCAGCAAGATACCCGCGGGTCATGCCCCTGCCTACCGGCTCATGAGCCGGGCACAATGGCTCAAAACACCGCCACGCGACGAAAAACTCAAAGTCTGGTTGGCCGACAAGCCCGCCTTGACCTTGCAAGCGCAGATTGCCTGCTCGTTCAGATCCCGGCATGCCGGCGCCAAGCTGCTTGTGAGCTGGCTGCAGTGGCCCCTGGCGCAAAGCGCCGTCAAAGCCTCGCGCCCCGCCTGGCAACCCGTCAAGGAGTGAAGGCATCATGTCTTCTTTTGAACTGGAAGCGTTGTCCTTGAGCCTGCAAGTGGCGCTGATCACCCTGATGATCTCCACACCCGCAGCCCTGGTGCTGGCAACCGTGATGGCCCGCACCCGTTGGCGCGGCAAGCTGGTGCTCGACACCCTGATCCTGCTGCCCATGGGCCTGCCGCCAGCGGTGATCGGCTTCGGCTTGCTGATGAGCCTGGGCGGCGATGGCTCGCTCGGCAGCTGGCTGCATGAGCTGACCGGCTTCAGCCTGAGCTTCTACCCCGGTGGCGCCATCCTGGCCGCCAGCATCATGACCGTGCCCTTGATGGTCCGGATCCTGCGCCCAGCCCTGGAAGCCACAGACCCCATGCTGCTGCCTGTGGCGCGGACATTGGGCGCATCTCAATGGCAAGGCTGGTGGACGATCACCCTGCCACTGGTGTGGCCTGCTGTTGCCTCGGCCATGGCGCTGGGCTTGACGGCGGCCTGGGGCGAATCGGGCGCCACGCTTGTGCTGGCAGCGGCCCTGCGCCCGCACCATGTGGGCGACACGACCGCGCCCGTGGCCTTGGTACAAGCCTTGCTCAATCAACAAGACGGCGAAGACGCCGCCTGGCATCTGGCCCTGATCTCGCTGTGCATCGCCATGGCGGCCATCGTGATCAGTGAATGGGGGCGTCAACGCTGGCGCCGTCGCTGGCAGGCCCGCTTGCGCCCCATCGGCCAGCCCATCCAATCCGCATGATCGATCAAACGCTCCCTCGCCCGCTCAGCATCGAGCTCAAGCTCCAGCAGACAGGTCTGGATATCCGCGCGCAGTTTCGTGTGCTGCCAGGCCGCGTTTGTGCGCTTGTTGGGCGCAGCGGCGCAGGCAAAAGCGCCCTGCTCAAGGCTGCTGCGGGCTTGGCGCCTGCGCGAGGCGGTCGCATTGCCGTGGGCAACGAGGCCATGTACGACTCGGCAGCCCGCATCAACAAGCCGCCACATGAACGCCGCCTGACCTGGCTGGATGGACACACCCACCTCTTCCCGCACCTCACCGTCCGGGCCAATCTGGAGTACGGTCTCAAAGGCAAGGGCCTGCGCCGCACCAAGCCGCCAGCGTTCGACAAGGTCGTCAACTGGCTGGACATCGCCTCGCTGCTGGCACGTCGTCCGGAAGCGCTGACCGTCAGCCAGCGCGTCAAGGTGGCCTTGGCACGTGCCCTGATCTCCGGGCCCAATGCCTTGCTGCTGGACGACCCGCTGGGCGACGTCCCGGCCCATGAGCAGGAACCCCTCCTGGAGCTGCTGGCCGAGTTGCCCACGCGCTTTCATGTGCCCATCGTGCTGGTCAGTCCGCGCATGAACGAGGTGATCCGGCTGGCCGATGAAGTCGTGATCCTGCATGAAGGCCGCATGGCCAGTGCCGGGCCTGCCGCGCAGATCCTGTCTGATGTGTCGCTCTCGACCTTCCTGGAGGGCGTGCATGCTGGCAGCGTGCTGGAGGGCGAGGTCAAGCGCCACGACATCGAATGGCTGCTGAGCGAAGTTGATGTCTCTGGCCAGCGCGTGACAGTGCCCGCGATGCTGCACGCGGTGGGCAGCAAAGTGCGGCTGAAAGTTCGCGCCCGCGATATCTCCTTGCACCGGGCCGTGCCCACCGATACGAGTTGCAGCAATCACCTGCGCGGCCGCATCACGCAGATCATGCTGGCGGGCGAGCATGGCACCTATGGCGCCGTGGGCATCGAACTGGATCGGGCGCTGGATGCCGACAGCCTGCAAATCAAGTCTGGCTCGCCCTTGTGGGCCATGCTCACCCGCAAATCGATCCAGCAGATGGGCTGGGCGCCAGGGCAGCCGGTCGTCGTGGGCTTCAAGGCCATGGCGACCACGGTGTCCGCATGGCGTTGATGGGGCCATCCAGGATGGGGCCTTCAAGCTGACGGCATACTGCGGCGTCGGCCCACAACGCTTTCTGCCATGCCCAGTCTTCTGCCCCGCCAACTGCTCTCGATCAACGTCGCACAAGCCAGCCCCCTCACCATCGAAGGCCGCAGGATCATGACGGCCATCGGCAAGCGCGCCGTGAGCACGCTGGCCGAGCCTCATCGCATCGACGTCAAACCACTGGGTCTGCAGGGTGATGACCAGGCCGACGTGACCGTGCACGGGGGGCTGAGCAAAGCGGTTTACGCCTACCCGCATGAGCACTATGATTTCTGGCAGACGGTGCGTGCGCAAGCCAGCGCACAAGCCTGGGGCGAAGCCATGCCGCACGGCATGCTGGGCGAGAACCTGACACTCACCGGCCTGCTGGAAGGCGATGTGTATGTAGGTGATGTCCTGCAGTTTGCCGACTGCAGCCTGGCGGTCAGTGAGCCACGCCGGCCCTGCTACAAATTCCAGGCCGTGATGGGATTCAAGCAAGCCGTCAAGATGATGGCGCAGTCTGGTTACTGCGGCTTCTACCTCACGGTCAGGCAAGCCGGCACGATCTCGGCGGGGGAGTCATATGAACTCATCCCCGGCCCACGCGAAGTCAGCATCGCCGAGTTGTTCAAAACCAAGATGCACCGCCACATAGATTGACCCCAACCAGACCGGAGCCCGCCATGACCAGCGAACGCCACGTGATCCTTCACCACGCCCCTCAGACCCGCTCACGCGGCGTGCTCACGCTGCTGGAAGAGTTGGGTGCGGACTATGAACTGCACGTGCTCAACCTGAAGGCCGGAGAGCAACGCCAGCCCGCCTACCTGGCCATCAACCCCATGGGCAAGGTCCCTGCGCTGCAACACCAAGGTGCACTGGTCACCGAACAAGGCGCGATCTACATCTATCTGGCCGACCTGTATGCCGACAAGGGCCTGGCGCCGCAAATGGGCGACCCGCTGCGTGGCCCCTATCTGCGCTGGCTCGTGTACTACGGCTCGTCGTTCGAGCCGGCCGTGGTGGACCGCGCCATGAAGCGCGAGCCCGCGCCGCCGTCCACAAGCCCTTATGGCGACTACGACACCATGCTGGCCACGCTCACAGACCAACTCGCCAAAGGCCCTTACCTGCTGGGTGAGCGTTTCAGCGCAGCCGATGTGCTGTGGGGTACAGCCCTGGCCTGGACCACCCACTTCGGTCTGGTGCCGCTCACACCCGTGATCCAGGCCTACATCGAACGCGTCACCTCGCGCCCGGCGGCCATGCGGGCATCGGCCATTGACGATGACTTGATCACCAGGCAGGCGGTTTGATATGCGCACGCTCACGATCACGGTGGACATCAACGTCGAGCCCGATGCCGTCATGGCCTACGCCTCGAACCCTCGCCACTTGCCCGAATGGGCACCCGGCTTTGCGCGCAGCGTGACGCCTGATGGCGACGAATGGATGGTGCAGATGGCCGAAGGCGTGGTGCGCATGTGGTTCACGCCACCCAACGCCGATGGCATCCTGGATCATGTTGTGCGCATGCCCAACGGGGAAGAAGTCATGAACACGATGCGCGTGGCGGCAAAGGGCTCGGGCAGCGAAGTGTCCTTCTTGTTGCATCAACGTGCCGGCATGACGGATACCCAGCTGGCAGCGGATGCCGCGCTCGTGCAGGCGGATCTGCAACGGCTCAAGGACATTCTGGAGGACTGAGCCTCCTGGCATCACACAGGATGCTCACTCCTCGTCATCCCAGCGCTTGAGGCTGCGCTTGACCTCATCTAGCCATTTGCGCACCTCGGCGCTCGATGACAAGGTTTGCTTGAGCCACTCGGGGCGCTGGCTTGGGCGCTTGGCCAAGGACACTGCCAGGGCTGGCTTTTCGCTTGTATCGCTTGATGGGGCCATGCTCAACTCGATCACCGGCAAGCCCTTCCACTCAAAGCGAACAGGCGAGCCCGTGCCTTTCTCGGCCAAAGGCTTGAGCTCACGCAGATCACGCCGCAGCTTGACCAGGGCTTCATCGGCCTTGAAGGGCGGCAGGGCAAAGAAGTCTGACAACTCATCGCTCATGGATTGTCTCCTGCGTTGACGATTGCAGTATTGACGATACCCGCAGCCACATGCCCCGAAGGCACGTGCGGCGCCGCGTTTTCAACATGGCCAGTCTGATCATCGAAGAAGAAATCGGGCTCGAACTCACGCAGGAACTCGCCCTTGGGCAAGCCACCAAGGAACAGGGCCTCGTGCACTTCAATGCCCCATTCCATCAAGGTACGGATGGCACGCTCATGCGCTGGCGCGCCACGTGCCGTGACCAAGGCCGTGCGGATGCGCATGGCGTCCGCGCCCTGAGCCGGATCGTGCTGCTGCAAGTCATGCAAGGCCATCAGCAAGGGTTTGAACGGGCCGTCAGGCAGCGGCTGATCAGCCATGGCCACCTCGTGCGCCTGGAAGGCATTGAGCCCGCCCTTTTGGAAGACTCGCTCGGCCTCATCTGAAAACAGCACGGCATCGCCGTCAAAAGCGATGCGTACTTCATGCGGATGCGCACTCCCGGCCCGCGCCGCGTGCGGCAACACGCGTGCAGCCGGCACACCCGCGCCCAAGGCCGAGCGCACGTCGTTCTCATTGGCAGACAGAAACAGATGCGCCTGCAAGGGCTTGAGATAGCGCCAGGGGCTCTGCCCGCGTGTGAACACGCCCCGCTCGATGGGCAAGCCGTAGTGCTTGGCCGAGCGGAACACCCGCATGCCTGAGACAGGATCGTTGCGAGACAGGATCACCACTTCGACGCGTGCCTTGTCTGGCGTATTGAAGGCCAGCAGTTTGCGCACCAGGGAGAAGGCCACGCCAGGCTTGGCAGGCTCGTCGACCTTGTCGAGTTGCAGCTTCATGTAGGCGCGGTCATCCACGCCTTCAAACAGTCGGTTTTCTTCTTCGAAATCGAACAGCGCGCGCGAGGAAATCGCAACGACCAAACGCCCGGTCAGGCTGGCAGCCATGGAAAAGGCCTCTCGGCATCAATGCACAAGAGGCCTAGTTTAGTGCCGCAGCGGTGGCGGCATAGCGGCGCCACGCACTATTGAACAAAGCCGATGGGCTGACGCTTGCCGCCTTGCTCCGGCAGGTCTCGCACTTCCAGTTGGTAGCGCCCATCGAGCTTGGCATTGCCGAACGCCGTCATCAGCGCCCTGCGCATCTCGCGTGGTGCGCAATGACTCATTTCACCGAGCACAGCCTCGCTCAACTCCGGCTCGAAACGCTGCCCCCAGTCGTGATCGGCGCGGATGCTGCGGTACAGCTTGGAGGCGATCTTGCGCGCAGCCTCCTCATCGGGCATGTTGATGTCGAACACATTCATTCGGTTGAGGATGGGATCCGGAATGCCGCGCAGATCGTTGGCCGTGGCCACCCAGATCACCTGGCTGGCATCGATCGACACTTCCGCGAACTCGTCGGTGAAATGCCCCGCCGTATCGTGCTCCAGCAAGCTGTAGAGCGATCCCAAGGGGTCATAGGCATGCTCGCCTCCGCTCTTGTCGATCTCATCGACCACCATCACCGGATTGGCGTATTGCCCGTCCACCAAAGTCTCGAACACCTTGCCGGGCCGCGCGCCCTTCCACTGGCTGGAGGCACCCGAGAGCACCCAGCCCGCGGTCATCGAACTCATGGAGATAAAACCCATGCCCGTTCCCAGCAGTTGCGCGACCTCGCGCGCAAAGTGCGTCTTGCCGACACCGGGCGGCCCCAGCAGCAGCATGGGTGTGATCTCAAGGGCATCGCGGCTGTCTGCGCACAAGGCCAGCTGGCGTCGCAGGTCGTCCAGCACCTCGTGGAAGTTGGGCAACTCGTCGTAGAGATGGTCCATCGCAGGCAGGCCAGATGGCTTGACCTGGAAGCGCTCCGGCCCCATCTCCAGCATGCGCTCGTAAGTAGCGCGCAGGGATTCGTGTTCGCGTGGCGGCAGCTTGCCCAGGCGCTTTTCCACCTCGTCGAGCTTGTAGACATGCCGCATGTGCGCAATCGGAATGCGCCCTCTGTAGGCCTCTTGTTGAACGGGAACAAGATCGGTACAGCTGCTCATATCGGCCCTCCAGGCTTCAACACGCTCACCCCATGATGCAACAAAGCCCTGAGAGTCAAAGCCCGTGAACAAGGGGGATGCAGCCATTCATATCATCGAATCCGGCTGACACCAAGAGGAACGGCCCCGATCAGGGGCCGTCGTCAATGGGCATTCAGTGCACAAAGTGGCAGATTGCCGTGGGCTTACTTCACCCAGGTGTTCATCTGCATGATCGGCATCATCACCGACATCACGATCAGCATGACGACCAGGCCCATGACCACAATGAGCAAGGGCTCCAGAATGGTCGCAATGGCCAAGGCCTTGCGCTGCACCTCGCCAGACAACTGCGTGGCCGCACGTTGCAGCATCACGGGCAACTGGCCGGTTTGCTCACCCAGGCGGGCAAACATCGACAACAGGCCCGGGAAGCGCTTCTTGGCCGCCAAGGCAGAGGCCAGCGGCGCCCCTTCGCGCACCTGTACCAGGGCCTCCATCGCATCGGCCCGCATCGCGCGGTTGGACAGCGTTTCAGCAGCAGCCTGCAAGGCCTTCAAGATGGGCACACCAGAGCCCGCCAGCATGGCCAGCGTACCGGCAAAGCGCGCGGCGTTGTAGCCGCGCGAGAGCTTGCCGATCAGCGGCAACTCCAGCCAGAAGGCATCGAACTTCTGGCGGAAGTCTTCATTGCGGCGGGCAAACATCAGGGCCAGGAAGCCCCCGATCAACACGATGGCCAGCAACCAGCCCCAGTTGCGCATGAAGGCACTGAGCGCCAGCATGAACTGCGTGAGCGCCGGCAGCGCCCGCTTGCCACTGGAGAACACCTGCGCCACCTGCGGCACCACGAACACCAGCAAGGCGATCACGATGACGATGGCGAACAAGGAGACGATGGCCGGGTACAGCGTCGCACCAATCAGCTTGGATGTCAGCGCCTGCTGCTCTTCCAGGTCATTGGCCAGCTTGTCCAGCACGGCGCCCAACTGGCCGCTTTGCTCACCAGCCGCCACCACGCCGCGGTACACATCGTCGAACTCGCGCGGCGAGCCCTGCAGCGCGCGGGCAAATGGGGAGCCGGCGTTCACTTCCGCACGCAGATGCGACACCAGCTCGCGCTGGCGGGGATCTTCAGCCTCATCGGCCAGCGCCGTCAAAGCGCGCTCCAACGGCAGCCCGGCCACCACCAGGCCGGAGAGCTGGCGCGTCCAGATCGCCAGGGCGCTCGAATTGAACACCTTGCGAACGAAAATCTGCTTGTTGAGGCCTTCGCCCTCGCCCGCCGTACCTTGAACAACGGTCTCGACCTTCAGGGGCACCAGTTGCTGCAAACGCAATTGCGCGCGCGCGGCCTTGGGGTTGTCGGCCTCGACCAGACCATTGATGGTCTTGCCGGCTGCATCAAGAGCTTCAAAGCGAAAGGCTGGCATGAGGCAATCCCGTCCTTATTCCCGCGTGACCCGCAAGACTTCTTCGAGAGACGTCACGCCCTCGGCCACCAGGCGATCGCCGTCGTCACGCATGGTCCGCATGCCAGCTTGTTGCGCGCGTTCGAACAACTTGGCCTCGGAGGCCTGCTCATGGATCAGTGCACGGATGTCGTCATCAGCCACCATCAGCTCATACACGCCGGTACGGCCCTTGTAGCCACTCATGCCGCATTCGCTGCAACCCACAGGGTGCCACTTGCCATGGTCGTCTTCGCGCTTGCAATGCGGGCACAGCTTGCGCACCAGGCGCTGGGCCAACACGCCCAACAGCGACGACGACAGCAGGAAGGGCTCGATGCCCATGTCGGTCAGGCGGGTGACGGCGCTGGGCGCGTCATTCGTGTGCAGCGTGGCCAGCACCAAGTGACCGGTCAGCGAAGCCTGCACGGCGATCTGCGCAGTTTCCAGGTCACGGATTTCACCGATCATGATGACGTCCGGGTCCTGACGCAGGATGGCGCGCAAGGCCTTGGCAAAGGTCAGATCGATACGGGCGTTGACCTGGGTCTGACCGATGCCGGGCAGTTCATATTCAACCGGGTCTTCCACCGTCAGCACATTGGTGGTCTGGGCATCAACGGTGCTCAAACCGGCGTACAGCGTGGTCGTCTTGCCGGAGCCGGTCGGACCGGTCACCAGCACGATGCCGTGCGGCTGGCGCAGCAGACGCTTGAAGCGGTCCAGCGAATCGCCGCTCATGCCCATGGATTCGAGCGTGAACTTGTTGGCATCACCCTTGTCCAGCAGACGCAGCACGGCGCGCTCACCGTGCGCAGAAGGCAGCGTCGAAACCCGCACGTCTACCGCGCGACCGCCGATGCGCAGACTGATGCGACCGTCTTGCGGCAGGCGCTTTTCAGAGATGTCCAGCTCGGCCATGATCTTCAAGCGAGAGATCAGCGCGGCGTGCAAGGCCTTGTTGGGCTGCACCACCTCACGCAGCGTGCCATCCACGCGAAAGCGCACGGCCGATGAACGCTCGTAGGGTTCGATGTGAATGTCGGAGGCGCCGTCCTTGGCCGCTTGCGTCAGCAAGGCATTGAGCATCCGGATGATGGGCGCGTCGTTGCTGGATTCAAGCAAATCCTCAACGGCGGGCAGGTCCTGCATCATGCGGGACAAGTCCACCGCGCTTTCGACTTCGCCCACCACGGCTGCGGCGCTGCCCTCACCGGCCGCGTAAGCGGCAGCAATGCGCTGCGCCAAGGTTTCGGCGGGTTCCTGCTCGATGGCGTTGACCACATACAAGCGCATCACTTCGGACAAGGCCGAAGGAGACACGGCCGTGCTGGCCCACAGTGTGGTGCGCGCCTCATCGCACTCCAGCAGCAGACCATTGGCCTTGGCGAAAGCGTAAGGAAGGGGGTGACGTGCGCCCATGATTCGCGATCCTTACTTGCCGCTGGAAGGTTGCGGCGTCAGCTTGGGCGCAAAGCCGGAGTCAGCTGGCATCACCACGGTCGGGGCGGGTGCGTTTGGATCGTCCATGGGCTGGCGAACGGGCGGCATGGTCAAACGATTGCTGAGCTTGAGCGGGTCGAGTTGAGGCCCCTCGTTGACGGGCAGCACGGTGCTCTTTTCAGGCTGGGCTGCCAACTGGCGCTGGCGCATGTAATCGTAGCGATCCATGGTCAGGTTGTTGCTGTCATCCTGCGTACGCATCACAACCGGTCGCAGGAAAACCATCAAGTTCTTCTTGGCATGTTCGCGCGCGCGGCTCTTGAACAAATTGCCCAGAATGGGGATGTCGCCCAGCAAAGGCACCTTGGTGTCGCCATCGTTATAGGAATCGGACAACAAGCCACCCAGCACGAGGGTCTGGCCATCATCAACCACCACAGTGGTTTCGATCGAGCTCTTGGTTGTGGTGGGGCCTTGGGTCGAGCTGGTCGACTCCACATCGGACTTCTCCTGGAACACGGTCATGCGAACCGTGCCACCCTCACCCACCTGCGGACGCACCCGCAGCGTCAAGCCCACGTCCTTGCGCTCGACCGTCGTGAACGGGTTCACCGAACCAGCGCTGCTGGTCGCACCATTGGTGTACTGCCCAGTCACAAAGGGCACGTTGCGGCCCACCACGATCTTGGCTTCTTCGTTGTCCAGGGCCACCATATTGGGCTTGGACAACACATTGGCATCGGCGTTCTGCTCCAGGAAGCTGGCCAACGCGCCGAGGTTGTACGTGCCATCGGCCATCTTGTGCAGGAAGCCGATGTTGAAGCCACTCAGGCCTTGCAGTGTCGATTTGCTGGTCACACCAAACAAGCCGGGGATATTGGTCGTCGTGGTGCCCGTAGCCAGGCTGGTGCCTGCGCCCACAACATTGTTGTTGCCCGCAGCGGCCGCCCACTGGAACCCAACCTGTGCCAGCTTGCTTTCATCCACCTGAACGATCATGGCTTCTACATAGATCTGCGCCCGACGCCCGTCCAACTGATCCACCACCGCACGCAACTGCTTGTACAGCGCATCCGTGGCCGTGATGATCAGCGAATTGGTGCTGGGATCGGCCTGGATGAAGCCACCGGTAGAGGGGCCGGCAGATGCCGCCACAGGAGAAGTAGATTGCTGTGAGGCGCCACCGCTGGAAGCCGTGTTCTGCACGCCGCCCATATTGGACGTGGGCATGCCACTGGCACCGGAACTGCTCGAAGCACCCGAAGCGCCGCCACCCGAACCACCCGCGCCGGGGAAGGCCGCGCGCAGCACCTGCGCCAGCTTCACGGCATCGGCGTTCTTCAGGTAGACCACATGAATGCCGCTACCGCCCAGGCCTGCCGTACCAGGGCGATCCAGGCGCTGGATCAGACTGCGAACCAAGGTCATGCGCGCCGCATTTGGCGCACGCACCATCAGCGTGTTCGTGCGGGAATCAGACAGCACCATCGTGGTCTGCCCGCCCGCCGCACCAGGTGCGCCAGGCGTGGAACCACCGCCATCAGCCAGCTTCTGCACCACAGGCGCCAGATCCGAAGCAATCGCGTACTGCAACGGGATCGCTTCCATGTCCGTGGCCACAGGCACGTCCAGCGCCGCAATCATCTGGCCGATGCGCTTGAGGTTGTCCGCGTAGTCGGTGATGACCAGCGTATTGGTGGACGCGTTGGCGTTGATCGTGTTGTTGGGGCTGATCAGCGGGCGCAGCACGGTCACCAGGTTGTTGGCGTTTTCGTACTGCACGCGGAAGATCTGTGTCAGCACCTGATCGCCCGATTGCTTGACGGTACCGACCTCGACCGTGCCCGTCTGCAACTTGGCTTCGGCTTCCGGCACCACCTTGAGCAGGCCGGACACTTCCACCAGGCTGAAGCCCTGACCACGCAGGGCGGCCAGGAAGTTCAGGTAGGCCTCGCGCGAAGTCAGGGGCTGATCGCTGTACAGGGTGATGGCACCCTTCACGCGCGGATCGACCAGGATCTGGCGATTGATGATGGCCGACATGGCTCGCGCCACGCCTTCGATCTCGGCATTGACGAAATTGAGCGTGACCGTGGGGCCGGCCGGGGCCTTCTTGGATGCAGCAGGCGCCGCCACAGCCATGCCAATGGGCAGCAAGCCGCCGGGCCCGAAGGTCAGAGCCACGGCTACCATCAGCGCGGTAGCACGAGGGCGAGTCAGCTTGGGATGGGTCTTCATGACTTATCCGATCGAAATGACAGAACGGTCGCCTTCGCGGCGCCCGATGATGTTCAACAAATTGTCCAGTGCGCCTTTTTCAGCGTCACTGGCGCGCGCCTCCCCACGAAAGCGCATGCCACCGGAGCTCATGCCCCCTTGGCCAGACAGCTGCAGCGCGCCGTCCACAGTGATCATGGCCATTTGCAACTGGCCCTGTGCGTCGCCACTCAGATCCAGGCGATAGGACCCGAGACGATCCAGCGTGGTCACACGCGAGGACACGTTGTCCAGCGCCAGATTGGCCTGCCCTTGAATGCGTGCACGACCTTGCACCACCTCGATGCTCAGGTCCTGAGCCGACAAGCGCACCACGCCGCCCAGTTGCAAGGTGTTCCAGGGCGTGCCCAGCCCACCCAACCAGGCCGCCGGCCAGTGGCCGATCTCGCCTTGGGAGGCCATGGCCGCCACAGAAGAGTCCGTTGTGGACGTTTGCAGGCGCACATCCGTCTTGATGCGGCCCAAGCCCAACTCCACCAGCACCACGACCGGTGTGGGCATGCAGCAATCCTGCTGCAGCGTCAAACGCAATCCCATGCCTTGCAGGCGCATGCGCCAGTTCAGGCGTCCGGGCAAGGCACGGGCGTCACGGCTGCCAGCCCCACCTGTGAGCACGGCCACGGCATCGCCCTTCCAGATGGTGCCTTGCGACTCGGCCAGCAACAAGCGCTTGCCCGTCAACTCAACGACCCCCTGCGCCAACCAACTGGCCGGGGCGTACACCACCATGCCAGCCAGCGCGCCGATGCCTGCACCCCACCAGCCCCAGCGACGACCGGCCTTGCGCATGGTCTCCCAGCGGGCGATTTCCATCGTCGACTCGAGCCAACGCGTGGTCAAAGCGCCCGCGCCCTGCATCCAGGCAGGGCGTTTGTTGATAAAGGGGATACCAGCCATGGGAATCAACTCGGCCTCAACGGCCGCCTCCCGATCCCGGCCCCAACGCCAGCACGATGTTGCCGGAATACACCCCTGGCTCGACCTGCATCAGGCCGGCCTCGGTTGGCTTGGCTCGCGCGGCACCACGGGCCTCGTCCAGCCAGGAAGCCAGCGCATCGCCCGACACCTTGTTGAGTGTGAGTGTGGCCCTGTCACCCTGAATAACCAGCTTGGCTCCGGCGCCCAGGCGATCCGTCGCAGACTTCAGCGCGGCCTCGGATTGCGCAGGCGGCACGGGCGGCCGCTGCTTGAGCATCTGCGTTTCATCCGCCAGGCGGCGCATCTGATCAAGTTGCCCGTCCAGATCACGCAATTGCGCGGGTGCGTCGCTCAAGGTACGCCAGGCAGGCCGCACGCCCACCATGATCAGCAGTGTGAGGCCAGCCAGCCAGGCCGCGACCAGCGTAATCTGCCGCTCACGAGGCGCCATGGCGGCCCACTTGGTTTGCCACTCCTGCTTGAGCGCTTGAAATGAAGATGATTGATTCGCCATCTGAATGCTTTCGAGGTTGGCCTCAACCGTTCGTACGGCGCACCGTCAAGCGACCGTCACCGGACTCGACCTGCACCCCCGCTGCGCTCAGCTTGCTGCGGAACTGCTCCAGTTCGGCTGGGCCCCAGGATGCGGGCGGCATCAGCGTCAAGGCATTGCCGTCGTACTGCAAACCTGCCGTGGGTTGCTCGGGTGGCCAGGCGCTGGCCACCGCCGCCATCAGGGCCTCCAGATCGTTGCCGCCTGCTTGACCGGCCATGGCACGCAAGGCCTCGGTTTCGCGGCGCATCTGTGCGGGCGCATCCAGCACGGCCTGAACCTGCGGATGGGCCTGCTTGAGCAAGGTCACCATCGCAGCCTTCTTGGACTTGACCAGTTGCGATTGCTGCCATGCCCAGAGGTTGAGCCCCAGCACCTGTGCACCCACCAGCGCCAACACACCCATGCGCGCGGGGCGCCACTGAGGGCTCATCACGCGTCGCCATTGGTCGCTGAGGGCATACAGGCCTTTGCTGCGCGGTGTCAGCTCGAACTGCAGGATGTTCCAGATCGAACGAGCGGCCAGCAGCAAGTGCTCGGCAGGACTTTGCACGGCCACAGCCCGGCCCAGCCAACGCTCGGCCGGAGAAGCCACGGGCGGCGTGGCAAAGAAGCGTGCCTGAACCGGCAGGGGATCAGGCAACAAACTTCGAGACAAGCTGCCCGCCACGGGCCAGGTCGCCAGCCCCTCACCGGTCGACCAGGTCAGCAACATATCGGAGCCAGGCTCTTCACTGTTGCCTGCGCCGTAGTGCTCTTCGTGGAAATAGGCGGTAGGCGGTTCGTCCGGCGCCATGCTGGGCACGACACGCTCCACGCGAATCTTCGCCTTCTCAAGGGTCATGAGCTGGCTGGTGAGCCAGGTGTGGTCGCACGCAGCAATCCAGGTAGGCTCCCCCACCTTGGGCAAGGGCGCCACGGCCAGATGCAGGTTCTCGGGATCATCCAGCAGCGCCTCTTCCAGCATGCTGGCCAGAGCCGCACGCAAACGGGCAGCAGGCGCCTTGGGCAAGGTCACGCGGTGCCAGCTCAGGTCGGTCGGCGCCATGACAGCCACGACACTGTCCGCCTTGGGCAACATGGGCGCAGCGCAGCGCCCCTGGCGCGTCACCGACATCCCATCGACGCTGAGCACATAGCTGTACTCCTTCGCCCCGGAGGCCGAGGGCGCAGCGCCGGCTTCCGCCGCAGCCGCGTCGGCACTCAGGCGCACACGCGCCGGCAGTTGAATGATGAGAATGCTCATGCCCAAACGGTCAGGTTTTCAAAAATTTTTCAGCATCCAGCATAGATGCCAGCGCATTGTAGGAGCGCAGGAATAGCGCCCATTTAAGGATTGATACCTGCTTTGACAGTAAAGAATGCCCCTCATCATGGGGTAGCGCCGGTATCGGTAGCCTTGTCGAGTCCGGAAAAACGACTCTGGTGTCGCACGACAACGTCATTTCCACCGTTGGTGCGCTCCACCAGATGGCGCTGCTCGATGATGTTGTCTTCGAAACGCAGGCGTCCGCGAACTTCGAAAAAATCGGATCGAATGGAAAGACGCTTGACGTCCCAGTCCGGCGACACCTTCCCGACCACATCGGTGAATGCCCCACTGTTGCCACTGAGCTCGTCCTTGAACGGCTTGCGCTGCCGTGCCTGAACAATGCGCGCAGCACGCGCCAAGTCCAAGCCAGGCACCACGGCGGCGATCACTTCCTTGGTTGCCGTATTGATGTTGACCTGCGAACTGTTGTTGGGCAGCAAGGTCACATAAGGCCGCAAGCGCTCCAGCGTACCCGCGTCCAGCCCCAACCACAAGATCTGATCGAAGGTTTGCGGCACCAGCGGGGCCTGTGCACGCCCTTGTTCACCGCCCAGCTTGGTCAAGGCATCCGGGTCGGACAGCGAGGCCACAGCCAAGACCGATTTATGCAAACTATCGGCGATGCCATCAGCCAAAGAGGGTGACATGCTCAAGGATTCCAGCAAGCGCTTG
>NZ_SCTN01000294.1 GCF_004297345.1 Aquabacterium sp.
CCGCAGAAGACATTGCTGCGATGGGTGCCACCGATCTGGATGAAGTGCTGGAGACCGTGCCTGGGCTGCACGTCGCCATCGAGACACAAGGCTACGCCCCCATCTATGTGATCCGCGGCCTGTACTTTGGCTTCAACCCTCAGGTGCTGATGCTGATCAACGGCGTGTCGATGACCACGGTGTTCACCGGCAACAGAGGTGCCGTGTGGGGCGGCATGCCGGTCGAGAACATCGCCCGCATCGAGGTGCTGCGTGGCCCCGGCTCTGCCTTGTATGGTGCAGAAGCTTTCGCCGGCGTGATCAACATCATCACCAAATCGGCGTCGGACATCAACGGCACGCAGGTGGGTGCTCGTGCAGGCACATTCCACAATGGCGACGGATGGATGCTGCATGGTGGCCAGTGGGCCGGCACGGATGTCGCGGCATACCTGCGTATCGGATCCACAAAGGGCAATCAGCGGACGGTGGAGGCAGACGCCCAAACAGGTTGGGACGGTGTGTTTGGCACCAATGCATCCCATGCACCCGGCCCCGTCAACAATGGCCGCACACTGGTTGACGGCATGCTGGACTTCAGCAAAGACAAATGGCGCCTGCACTTTGGTCTCAAGGACCGCTCCAACTACGGCAATGGTTTTGGGTTGGCTTCGGCGCTGGACCCCACTGGCAATGACTACAGCCAGAACTTCAATGGCGACCTGACCTACGATGACCAGCACTGGACGGATGACCTGGCTCTGAATGTGCAAGCCAGCTTCATGCACTACAAGGAGTTTTCTGCAGCGACCTTGTTCCCTGCTGGCACCAACATCGGCACAGGCACCTTCGAAGACGGCATGATCGGCAATCCGCAGAAATGGGAAAGCCACATGCGACTGGGTGGATCGCTGTCGTACACCGGCCTCAATGGGCACCGCGTGCGACTGGGTTCAGGGTACGAGCGAGAGTCGCTGTACCGGGTTCACGAGACCAAGAACTTCAACCCCAACTACACGCCAATCGGAACAGGCTCAACGGGCGATGTCATTGACGTCAGTGACACCGTGCCGTTCATGAACAAGCACACGCGCCGCAAGTTCTACGTTTATGGCCAGGACGAATGGTCGCTGGCCAAGGACGTGACGCTGACGGCTGGCGTCCGCCACGACAGGTACTCCGACTTTGGCACCACGGTCAACCCCCGTGCTGCACTGGTTTGGGAGGCCGCCTACAACGTGACAGCCAAGCTGCTGTATGGCAGTGCGTTCCGCCCTCCTTCGATGGCCGAGCTATACGCCATCAACAACCCCATCGTGCAAGGCAACGAACTTCTCAAACCGGAGAAGATCAAGACCACGGAGGCTGCCGTGTCCTGGCAGGTTCAACCCAGCGTCCAGTTGGGTGTGAACCTCTTTCACTACGACATGAGTGACATCATCCGCCTGGTTGATTTTGTCTACCAGAACACAGGCCGCCAGACAGGCAATGGCCTGGAGTTTGAAGCGGCCTGGGATGCAAGCTCCTCAGTTCGCTTGTCCGGCAACTACAGCTTCCAGTACTCCATCGACAAAGCCGTCGAGCACGACGCAGGCAATGCCCCCCATAACCAGGCCTATGCGCGCGCCGACTGGCGCTTCATGTCTGGCTGGGCCGTGGACGCCCAAGCCAACTGGATTGGCGAGCGCTCCCGTGTTACCGGCGACACGCGTGCGCCGCTCAAGGGATACACAACACTGGATCTCACCTTGCGCACGGACAAGTCGACCAAGGGCTGGAACTTTGCGATGTCGATTCGCAACCTGTTCAATGCCGACGCGCGCGAACCAAGCCCCTATGATTTCAGCGCAGCTGGGCATCCCTTTATTTCATTGCCCAATGACTTCCCCCTGGCCGGGCGTTACGGCTACATCGAAGTCAGCCACGCTTTCTGATCAGGCTTGGGCATCAATCCAGTTCAAGGACAGGCAGCGCTCCAGGTTACGCAACAAGTCGGCGCTGTCGAATGGCTTGGACATGAACAGCGTCGCGCCAGCCGCCAGCGCCTCGTCGCGATGGGTGTTGGATGCATTGGCTGACAGGGCGATGACGGGCAGGTCTTTGGTGCGCTCATTTGCCCGAAGCCGACGCGTCGCCTCCAGACCATCCATGACAGGCATGGCCAGATCCATGAGCACCAGATCAGGATTCGAAGCCTGCACCTGATCCAGCGCATCCTGACCGTGGACAGCCTCCAGCGTCTCAAAGCCCAAAGGACGCAACATCGCCACCAACATTTCACGGTTGGCTTCAACATCGTCAACAACAAGAATTCGCCGGCGTTCGCCCGTGTAGCCAGTCACCAGGGGATGACGCACTGGCTCACGCACCATCGCATCAACCATTTGGAGCGACAGCTCAAACCAGAATCGACTGCCAGTGCCCGGCTCACTGGACAACTGCAACTGCCCGCCCATCAGCCGCACCAACTGCCGACTGATGGCCAGGCCCAGGCCCGTGCCTGCAGCCCGGCTGCGTGAATCGCCTGCCTGCTCGAACGGCTCGAAGATACGTTCCTGATCTTCTGAACGAATGCCTACGCCTGAGTCCTGCACATCAAAACGGATGCGCACATGGTCACCTCTCTGGTCTTGCTCTATCCTCGACAAGCTCAAACGAACCTGACCGCTTTGCGTGAACTTGACCGCATTGCTCAGCAAGTTGAGCAGCACCTGACGAAGGCGCTTCTCATCCACCATCAAGGTCGAAGGCACATCCTCAGCGCACTCGACAATGAAGATCAACTGCTTTTCTGCGGCCTTGATGCGAATGACGTCATCCAGCATGTTCGCCAAGGCTCGCGTGTTGACCGGCCCCAGATGCAGCTCCGTCTTGCCGGCTTCTATTTGAGACAGATCCAGGATGTCCACGATCAGCATCAGCAAGTGTTCACCACTGCCATGAATGGTGTTCAGGCAAGTCAACTGACGATCGGAGAGCGTGCGGTCCATCTTGAGAATCTGCGCGTAACCCAAAATGGCATTCAAGGGTGTGCGCAACTCGTGGCTCATGCGGGCCATGAAATCGCTCTTGGCCTGACTGGCCACCTCGGCACGCTCCTTGGCCCTTCGCAACTCGTTCGTACGGTCACGCACCAGTTCTTCCAGGTGATCTCGGTGGCGTTGCAACTCGCCTCCGCGCTCCTGAAGCGCCGCAATCATCCGATTGAAAGCCAGCGCCATGGCCTGGATATCACTGGGCCCGTCAACCTCAGTGCGAACGTGCACCTCACCCTGTTCGGCGCGGAACATCGCGGCCGACAACAAGTTGAGCGGGCGAGCAAGCCTGGCGCACAGAAACCGAATCACCACCAGAAAAATGGCAGCGAAGAAGAATGACGACAGGATGTTGGCCAGGAAGATATTGGTCACCATCTGGCTGAGCGTGGACTTGCTCAGCACCACCACGACGTAACCCAGAAACTCGTCAGTGGGTGCAACGACGTCGAAGGGTGTATCTCGCTTTGCCGTCCACACCGGCGCCACAAATCGCCAGGCCTCGTCGGTCTCGCTGTCCAGATATGGCTCACGCCCAGCAGGGTCGACCTTCGCCGGCTTCTCGTCGTTGTCCTTGACCGCCACACCCTTTACCAACAGTGCGCTTGCATCGGTTTTGCGAATCTCCACACGCAACACATCAGGAAAGGCCAGCGTGGTAGCCACCGCTTCCGTCGCGTTTTCTGGCGCACCGGACAACAATGCCAGCGTACTTTGTGTCGCCAGGCTGGATGCGATGCGCAGGCTTTGCTGAATCACATTGCCACGCACTTGCCGACTGCCTTGCCATGCGCTCCCCATTGAGGAGAACAAGGCCAAACCCAGAACCCCAACGGTCATCGCAATGGCGAGTTGCCGCTGAAAGGTCATCCCCCTCAACATCCGGGTGAGATGCCGCATAGGGAGCGAATGCTGAGCGTTTGTCATCTCAATGCTCCGGAAAAACCAGGTGGATGCGCTGTGATGAGGCGCGAAGGTCAACGCCAAGGTGCTCGGCTGTACGTGTATTGACAGCCGTCAGTACTTGTTTGAGCGCCTGAAGCCCGTGTGCCTGCGAACTACCCGGCTGAAGAGAGGCCAGGACCGCAGTCGCCAGATAGCGTCCCATTTCGACGTTATCGGGATAGAGGGAAAACAGCAGCCCCCGCTTGACGTGAGCCACATTGCTGGAGAAGACGACCAGGTTCTGGTTCCATGACTCCCGCAAAACCATGGGCAGCACGGCAGACTCTTCCACCGTTGTCGTGTCCTGGGGCAACCAGAGCACATCGCGCTTGGGATTCATGGATCCAAACGTGTCCTGGTAACGTCGCACGGCCGTCTTCAAATCATCAGCTTCCAGTGCAAGCAACTCCAGCCCCTGAGTCCTGGCTGCGTCACGCGCCAGTCGAATCAACCACTCGTTTTGCTTGGGGTCGTAGACCACGATGACACGTCTGGCTGACGGCACAAAAGACTTGAGCCGAGCAAACAGCAGAGCCGGGTCAGGCGCGAGGCTCTGCACCAGCATGCCCTGAGTCTCCGCCTCAGGCACTGACAGGACGCCCCCGGCGACCACATTGATCTGACGATCCAGGCTGGATGCCACCTTCAAGCCATTGCGCCCCAGCGCAATCACGGCGCGGATATCCCGCCTGCGCAACTCATCGGTCAAAGGTGGTGGATTGGCCCCCATGGCAATGGGGAAACTGGTGACTTTGCCGCGTGCTCGATCCTCGATCCCCTCGACGATGGTCGAGAACACGCTTTTGTAGGGCTCCCCGATATCCGGGTAGAGCACCGCAATGGCCGCATGACCTGCGTCGTCCTCTGCAGCAATGGAGACAGCAAAGCCGGCATACAGGAACCACCCCAGTACACCCAGCATCGCCGATCTCAGCCACCTTGTGGCTGCCGGCCGTTTACGCCCTGCGGAGAACAAAAAACATCCCCATTGTCAGTCCAGCCGTTACTTCTGATTTGTGCGTATTTTGTACTGCATCCGGGACGCTTGTAGATAGGTGTGTGCACCTTTCTACAAACCGTGTTGCGCAGGGTGTGCAACGACCCCAATCCAGCCCCCCAATCAAGGGTTTGGCACGTGATAGGGGGGGTGACGATTCGCGATGCGGCAGGCATCCTTGCGAACACCTGAATTGTTTCAATATGTGACGTTCGGTTTTAAAATGTACTCAGGATCAGTGCCGTGAAGTCTGCAGCAGTCGTATCGCTGGCCTCCCCCCCTCAATTCATTGAGGTCGGAGCTCTCATCGTTTCTTATCTGGAAGCTATTGGTGTCGATGTCATCTTCGGAGTGCCTGGTGGCGCCATCGAACCCTTGTATAACGCCATGGCCGTCAGTTCGCGACGAGGCGGTCTGCGCCCCGTGGTCGCTCGGCACGAAGCGGGCGCAGCCTTCATGGCTGACGGTTACGCGCGCGAAACGGGCAAGATCGGTGTATGCATCGCCACATCGGGGCCAGGCGCTACCAATCTGATCACAGGTGTGGCGTGTGCGTTCGACAACAACGTGCCGATGCTCGTGATCACGGGCCAGCCGTCTCTGCCCGTGTTCGGCAAGGGAGCTCTGCAAGAATCAGCCTGCACAGGCATCAACACCGTGGGCATGTTCAGCCACTGCACCCGCTACAACACGCTGGTCTCACACGTTGATCAACTGGAGACCAAACTGGTCCAGGCTTTGATGCGGGCATCTCAGCCACCGCACGGCCCCGTCCACCTCTCCATCCCGCTGGACATTCTGCGTGGCTCTGTCGAGCAACGGCTGTCGCCACAAGGGCTGCAAGCCCTTCTGCGAAAGCCTTCTCTCGTTGACGAAGAGATGGTCAGGTCCTTGTTCATGTCGCTGCAAAAGGCGCGCAAACTGACGCTGATCATTGGCGGAGATTGCGGCGAAGCCATTGACGCCATCATCCACTTCGCCGAGATGACCGACTCCTACTTCGTCACAACACCTGACGCCAAGGGCCTGATCAATCCCCATCACGTGCTGTATCGAGGCGTGTTTGGGTTTGCAGGGCACCGTTCGGCACAGGACGCCCTCAATGATGACAATGACCTGATCCTGGCCATTGGCACCAGCTTGCGCGAATGGACCAGCGCGGCGTGGAGCAACAGTGTGCTCAATCGCAAGCTGGTTCACATCGATGCGACGGACGAACACCTGAAGCATTCGCCCATGGCCCGTCAACACATCCGCGGACGCATCCGGACCGTGTTCGAACGCCTGCTGGATTTGATGCACATTGAGCAAGAGGCACTGGGCATGCCCTGGTCGCCCGTGGTCAGCGGGCAGATCAAGCGAGAGCCAGTGAGTTTGCGTTCACCTGAGAAACTGCAATGTGATGCCACCCCCATCAAGCCACAGCGGTTGATGGTGGAACTGTCCAAACGCTTCCCCCCCACAACGCGCTTTGTTGCCGACGCTGGTAACGCCACGGCCTGGGCCATTCACTATCTCGAATCGAGAAACAACCGCAGACTTGGCCTGGTCCCGCAAGCAGGTGACACAGGCACAAGCCATGTCGCGGTCAACAAAGCTTGGTGCGGCGAGCGCCGCCATGACCATGCCGGGTGGCTGCGCGTGCTGATGGACTTTGCCCCGATGGGTTGGGCCATCGGGGCGGGTGTAGGCATTGCACGCGGCAAACCTCAGTGCCCCGTGGTGTGCATCACAGGTGATGGCAGCTATCTGATGAATGGACAAGAAATCACCGTGGCCGCACAGGAAGGCCTCACCGTGATCTTCGTGATCCTCAACGACGCCGCCCTGGGCATGGTCAAACACGGACAGCGCCTGGCCGGAGCCGAGCGCATCGCCTTTGAGTTGCCTGAGGTGGATTTCGCGCTGATGGCACAAGCCATGGGGGTGCCAGGCCACGTCATCAAGAGCCCGAAGGATTTTGACCAACTTGACATGGAGCAGATCCTCACTCGCCGTGGTCCGACCCTGCTAGATATCCGCGTCGACGGTGAAGAAGTACCTCCGATGGACCTGCGCATGCAAACCCTGGAGGGCGCATTGTGAGCGACGCCCCCATCCACACACGTATCTGGCAAGAAACACCAGAAGACAACGACCCCTTCGCAACACGCACGGCCTATTGCCATGGCTACGATGTTTATGGCCAGATGCTGGGCCACGCCCGATGGGCGGACATGCTGCATTTGATGTTCACAGGCCAGGCGCCTACGGTTGTGCAGACCCACATGCTGGACACGCTGGCCGTCGCCTTGGCCAACCCTGGCCCACGCGATCCGATGGTGCATGCCGCCATGTGTGGCGGCGTTGGCGGCTCGCAGGCCGCTGCCAGCTTGATGGCAGCCCTGGCTGTTGGCGCGGGCCAAAGTGGCGGCGCTCGGGACGTCTACCTGGCCATGCGTGCCTGGGCCAAATGCCATGATCAGGCCCAGACCGAGTGGCTTGCCACCCTCGCCCACCATGCACCACTGACATCCATTGCACCGGACGATGCAGGCTGGCCCGAGATCGAACACCCGGCTGGCTTTGCACCCCATGGGGTCAGCACGGCCACCATCGTCTTGCAGACGCTGGAAAGCCTGGGACGCATCAGCCCCGGCCCATGCCTTCCCTGGCTGATGATGCACCGAGCCGAACTGGAAGCCGCAGCCAAACTGCCCTTGAGCATGGTGGGCGTCGCAGCGGCCGCCTTTGTCGACCTGGGTTTCAACGCAGCCCAGGGTGAAATGCTGCACCTCCTGCTCAGACTGCCTGGTGCCGCGGCCCATGCCCTGGAGCAAGTGGCTTATGGGTTCAAACGCTTTCCTTACCCCGAAGTCGATCTGGAAGACGACCCCCTGCTTGCCGAACAGCAAAGCACATCGCCCACATCACCTGCCCCCAAAACGGAGACGCCAGCATGAACGGCCCACAGGTTCTCGCTCAACACACGGGCAGACTGCGCACCAAAGTAGGGGCGGCTTTTCCCGGCAGCCGGGCAGTTTTTCGTGGACACGATCTGCACCGCGATCTGAAAGACATGGAATGGTTCGGCCTGGTTGCGTTCGGCATCACCGGGCGGCGTGTGCCACCAGAGCAATTGCGATTGCTCGTATCGACCTGGGTATGGAGCAGTTACCCCGATGCCCGGTTATGGAACAACCGGGCCGCGGCGCTGGCAGGCACGGCACGCAGCACACCCAATCTGGCCGCCAGCGCAGCGCAAGCCTTGTCCGAGGCCACAATCTATGGCCGGCGCAACGAGTTCCGCGCGGTCGATTTCTTCATCAAGACCCGCAAGGCCATCGAGTCAGGCACCAGCCTGGCCGACTACATGGAAGCCTTTCTGAAAGGCGGCGGGCGCATGGCTGGTTATGGGCGCCCCATCTCATCCGTTGATGAACGCATGCCACTGACCATGGCCCTGGCGCGCGAGCTGGGCCTGGCAGACGGCCCTTACGTGAAGCTGGCGTTCGAGATCGACGACTACATGGCGGCCACCGGGCGGCCATTGCGCGTCAACCTGGGCGCATTGGTGTCAGCCTTTGCCGCAGACTTTGGATGGTCGCCACGCGAGTTCAACCAACTGCAGTTCACCAGCTTCCTGGCTGGCGTGCACCCTTGTTATCTGGAAGCTGCCGACAAGCCGCCGGGTGCCGTCTTTGCGACACGGTGTACGGATGTTCGATACGAAGGCGTCTCCCCCAGGGCTTGGCCATCCGGGCGCTGATCGACAAGCGGCCCGCCCCACCGCAAAACCGATGGACCGATGCGCAGGCTCGGCCATCGTGTGCCCTTCAAGTCACATCACGTCGATCTGGATTGACCAAAGAAAAAAGCACCTAGCCGTGAGACTAGGTGCTTGATTTTCTGGTGGGCGGTGCAGGGTTCGAACCTGCGACCCCTGCCGTGTGAAGGCAGGAATGAGGATCCGAACAGGTTCAACGCCTTCCAACAATCATAGACACGCCTAGCATGCGCGACCTCCAAAGTTCTACGACTTCCGAGGATGCCTGTCCGTACAATGTCCGTACGGCCACCACAAGGGCATTCATGGCACACGACCTCACCAAGAAAACAGAGCGAAACAAGTTATCAACAAGGCGGGAACCCTACTGGGCGCGGCTTGAAATGGGCCTATACCTTGGCTTCCGCGTTATGAACGACAAAACAGGCACCTGGATCGCCAGACGGCAAGAGGGCGCCAAGAAGACATATCAGGCGCTCGGCCATCATGACCAGTACGACGACGCAAAGAAAGCTGCCCTAAACTGGGTTGGTCGCCTTGATGCTGGCGTTACAGAGAAAGCGCCAACCGTTGAAGCGGCATGCAGGCACTACGTCTCTCACCAGCGCACAACCAAAGGAAACACGGCCGCGAATGATGCAGAAGGTCGCTTCAAGCGACTGGTGTACGGCATCGACTTCGGCAAGATCAGCCTGGACAAGCTGAACACAATAAAAGTCCGTGCCTGGCGTGACAAGCAAATCCCCAAGGGCGATGTAGACGACGACAAGGTGCGTCGGGCAAAAGACTCTGCCAATCGAAATTTGGCAACGCTCAAGGCAGCACTAAATTTGGCACACCGAGATCGTCTTGTAGCGTCCGATGACGGCTGGAAGACCGTTACAAGTTTCGAAAAAGTAAGCCAAAGGCGCACGGTATTTCTGAATACAGATGAACGACGCGCATTGGTAGCCAATTGTGAGACTGGCCTCAAAGACCTGGTGAT
>NZ_SCTN01000295.1 GCF_004297345.1 Aquabacterium sp.
GTGGACTTGTCGTACACGCTGCTGGGCGCACGCTCAGGTAGCGTGTACGACAAGTCCACCAGAGACTGCGGGAACTCCAGCGTGCCACTGCCATCGGTCATGTAGAAGGACTGCCCCGGCGTCACGGTGGTGGCCATCGAGCCCGTCACCTTGATGGTCAGCGTCTGGGTGCCGATGACGGGGAAGGTGCATTGCAACGGAATGCGCAGGCTGCCGATCTGGCTGTTGAGCGGGATCACGGTGGGATCCACGCCGGCATGGGCCGTGGCCTGCATGGCCATGAGGCACGCCACGGCCAAGGTTGAAGCAAGGAAGCGGTTGGTTTTCATGTTTATCTCCAATGGTTGGCGCCGATTGATCGGCTGGTTGTCATGTCGGCCACCATCTGCATCATTCTGCGCAAATTGGACAATCCAACATTTCCATTTGCAACCATAACGCTTATCGAATCGCGTTCACGTCAGGGTTTCACCCGTCCATCGCCGACATAAGTGATGCCATCCACCGGATCACGTTCAGGCCTCCGGCAGAATCAGGGCATGCACCTGCGCCCGATTTGCTGAACCCATGTCTGATCGACCAGCCAAGAAAAAAAGAGCCCCCACCGTCACACGCCGCTATGGCGGCGTGGATGCAGCCGAACGCCGCCGAGAAAGGCAGCGCAAGCTGATTGATGCGGGACTGGAAGTTTTCGGTACGCGCGGCTATCACCTGTCAACCGTGCGGGACATCTGCACGCAGGCCGCACTGACGGAGCGCTACTTCTACGAGTCGTTCAAGACGCTGGGCGAACTGTTCGACGCCGTGTATGCCGAGTTGCGCAGCCAGGTTCAGCAAAAGGTGATGGCGTCCATCATTGCGCGGGGCATGGCGCAACCCGACCCGATGGCCATGGGTGAGGGCTCCTTGCGCGCCTGGTATGCCTTCCTGCATGAAGACCCACGCCGCGCCCGCATCATGCTGGTCGATGCGGTGAGCGTGAGTGAGAGCGGCATGCGGGGCGCCGAGGCCGCCATCAATGAATTCAAAGGCATGCTCCGCACGTTCGTGAGCATGCTCTACCCCGACATGGACAAGTACGGCATCGACCTGGATGTGATCGTCTCAGGCCTGGCTGGCGCCACCATCTACATCGCCAAGAACTGGACGCAATCGGGCTTCAAGTATTCACTCGATGAGATCCTGGCGCACAACATGCTGATCTTCCGCAGTCTGGACGGCGTCTACCAGCATGCGGCCGCACAGGCATCAGGCCAGCGCACGGCCGCCCCCCGTCCACGCAAAGGGCGTCGCGCCAGCGAGGTCTGAGATCAGACCAGACGCCAGTGCAAGGTCTCGCCGCCACGCAGCGGCTTGATCTCGGTTTCGCCAAAGGGCAGCACCTCAGGCACAACCCAGTCTTCACGCTTCAAGGTGATCTTGTCGGTGTTGCGCGGCAGGCCGTAGTAATCGGCGCCATAGAAGCTGGCAAAGGCTTCGAGCTTGTCGAGCGCACCAGCGGCCTCAAAGGCTTCGGCGTACAACTCGATGGCGCAAGGTGCGGTGTAGCAACCCGCGCAGCCTGATGCATGCTCCTTCAAATGCGAGGCGTGCGGTGCGCTGTCGGTGCCCAGGAAGAACTTGGGGCTGCCGCTCGTCGCCGCCTGAACCAACGCCACGCGGTGCTCTTCGCGCTTGAGGATGGGCAGGCAATAGTAGTGCGGACGCACACCGCCCATGAAGATGGCGTTGCGGTTGTAGAGCAAATGCTGCGGCGTGATCGTGGCGCCCACAAAGCGGTCGGCTTCGGTCACGTATTGCGCGGCTTCCTTGGTCGTGATGTGCTCGAACACCACCTTCAGTTCAGGGAAGTCACGGCGCAGCGGGATCAGCTTGTCATCGATGAAGGCCTTCTCGCGGTCGAACACGTCCACATCGCCATCGGTCACTTCACCGTGCACGCACAACACGAGGCCCTCGCGCTGCATGGCTTCCAGCACCTTGTAGGTCTTGCGCAGATCGGTCACGCCGGCATCGCTGTTGGTGGTGGCACCAGCCGGGTAGAGCTTGAAGGCCACCGCACCCATGGCCTTGGCCTTGGCTGCTTCTTCGGCTGGCGTGTTGTCGGTGAGGTAGAGCACCATCAGCGGCTCGAACTTCATCCCAGACGGCACGGCAGCCAGGATGCGCTCGCGGTAGCCCTGGGCCTGCTCGGCCGTGATCACCGGTGGGCGCAGATTGGGCATGACGATCGCCCGCGCAAATTGCCGTGCCGTGGCTGGCACCACAGCCGCCATGGCCGCGCCATCACGCACGTGCAAGTGCCAGTCATCAGGGCGGGTCAGAACCAGGGATTGGGGCATGGAGGCGGTCATGGCAGGCAGGGAAATGGCGAAAACAGGAATTTTCTCATTTCCGACATGACCTTGGCCATTTTCCCTAAGGGTGGGGGTTTCTCGATGTGAGAGGCCCCCACCCTTAGGGAAGCACGCCTCGTGTGGCCTTGTGGTGCCCCCTGCCCCTGCCTAGCCTTCACTCCCATACCGAACCAGTCCGGATTCGGTGCTGTTGAGAGACCGCTTTTGGAGGCGACCATGAACTTGATGAACCCCAGGCTAAGGGCCTGTGCACAAGGCAGCTTCGCGCTGTTGGCACACCTGGCCCTGAGCCAGACCTCGTTGGCGCAAACGGCACCTGGCGTGCGCGTTGATACCGTATCCATGAGCGCAGACCAGACCGTGCTGCGCGTGACCGTTCCCACCCCCATGCTGGCCAATGTGGAGACCGGCAGCGGCGTGTTCCAGCGCTTTGCGCAAAAGAGCGGCCCCGGTGCCGTGAGCAGCGACAGCAATGAAGTCGGCATGCCGCAGGTACCTGTGGCGGGCTTCTCGCTGGCCCTGCCCGTGGATGGCAAAGGTGGCACGGTCGATATCACCCCGGAAGGCGGCATTCAGCGCCTGTCCGCACGCCTGTACCCCGTTCAGCCCCCGATGTCATCGCGCACAGGTGAGGATGGCGGCAACAAGTTCCAGTTCAACGCCGACATCTGGGCCAAGGGCTACAAGACGCCTGGGCAGAAGCAAGGCGAGCGCGGCATCTTCCATGGCGACGCCAATGTGCAGGGCTACCAGCTCAGCCCTTATGGCTATGACCCCTCCCAACAACTCATTACCTACTACCCCAGCTACCTGGTCACCATCAAGCACCCGGGCACCTGCTTCCGCTATGACCGGCTCAAGCTCAAGGGCATGACCGGCAGCACGCAAAGCGCCGGCTTTGATGGCGTGGACCAGCGCATTGAAAAGCTCGCACTGCCCGCCGTGCAGTTCGCACTCAACAAAGGCCTCGTTGCCGAGCTGACCTGCGCACCGCCCATCACGCTGAACCCGGCCTTCCTGGGTGCGCGCTACTTGATCGTGACGCACCCCAACTTCAAGGCCGCGGCCGACGCGCTCAAGGCGCATAAAGAAGCCTTGGGCATCTCCACCCGCGTGGTGACCACAGCCGAGATCACCGGTGCCGGTGCCAGTGCCACCGAAACGCAAATCCGCAATTGGATCAGCAGCTACTACAGCTCGCACCTGGTGCGCCCGAAGTGGGTGCTGTTCATGGGTGATGCCGAGTACCTGCCCACGCACTACGACGCCAAGAACATCTGGGACATGGCCCGCAATGCGGGCGACATGTGGTATGGCCAGTTCCAGCCCGGCGATGGGCCCACCACCATCCCGCCATTCGGCATCGGCCGCTTCCCTGTGGACACGCTGGCGCAGGCCAACACCATCGTCTCGAAGGTGATCGCGTTCGAAAATTCGCCACCGGCCAACTCGATCTTTGGTCAGGACTTCTACAGCCGGCTGACCTTCGGCTCCTTCTACCAGGTGCGCGACAACACAGGCACCAGCCTCACCCGAGACCGGCGCTGGTTCGTGCAGACCTCCGAGATCGTGCGTGACCACGCCATCGGCCTGGGTTACGACGTGAGCCGCTTCTACACGGCTGATGCCGACGCCAACCCGCAGTTCTACGCCAACGGCGACGCCATCCCCGCTGAGCTGACGAAGCCCACCTTTGCCTGGAACGGCAGCAAGGCCGACATGGCAGCGGCCATCAACAAAGGCTCGGCACTGGTCTTCCACCGCGACCACGGCTGGTGGGATGGCTGGGGAGACCCGTCCTTCCTGACCAGTGACCTGTCTCTCGTGTCGGTCACCAACAACCAGTTCCCCGTTGTGTTCAGCATCAACTGCGCCAGCGGCGTGTTTGACAACGAGACGGTGGACCTGCCCGCCAACATCTGGGGCACAGGCTACGGCATGTCCACCAGCACCGCCTACTGGGCTGAGAGCTTCCTGCGCAAGTCTGATGGCGCGTTGGCGGTCATCGGCGACAGCCGCCAGAGCAGCTCGACCGACAACAACCAGCTGACGCTGGGCCTGTTCGATGGCGTGTTCCCAGGCCTGATCAGCACTTTTGGTACCAGCAGCCCCGTGCAGCGCCTGGGTGACCTGCTGAACTACGCCAAGACCTATGTCAGCGACGTGGCCAATGGTTCGCAAGCCAACCTTCATCCGTTGGATGCCAACCAGTCGCGCCCAGGCATCGTCAACCTGCAGCAAGAGCTCAACATCTACAACCTGCTGGGTGACCCCACGGTCAAGCTGCGTGTCTCGCCTCCCTGGAAGTTCAGCATCCCCATCATTACGCTGCAAGGCAACATCGCCAAGGTCAAGGTGCCATCGCAACCCGGCTGCCTGACCTGCCCACCCAATATGAGCAAGCCTGAATGGATCACCGCCATCGCGATTGATCCGGCCACAGGCGGTGTACTTGGTCGCGGGCTGGTGGATGACAACGGAGATGGCGCCATCGATCTGGGCGACTTCAAGGGCGACAACGTGTGGATCCGCGTCGGCTCACCTGATGGCGCAACCACGCAAGCCGCAGCGATCGAGACCGACAGCGATGGCGACGGTATTCCCGACAGCCGTGACAACTGCATCTACGTGCCCAACAAAGATCAGCTGGACAGCGATGGCGATGGCTACGGCAACGCCTGCGATGCCGACCTGAACAACGACGGCTTCGTCAACTCGCTGGACCTGGCCTTGATGCGCAACCAGTTCGGCAAGCGCAAGGTCCCTGGCGACCTCAATGGCGACGGCATCGTCAACTCGCTGGACATCAGTGTGTTCGCCAAATTGTTCGGCAAGGCACCCGGCCCATCGGCCTTCCACCTTGAAACCATCACCCGCAAGTAAATCGTTTTCATCAACAGGAGTTCAAGATCATGAAACTGCATCACACCCTGCTGGCCTCGGCCGCCCTGCTCGCTGCCTTTGCCACCCAGGCGCAAACGGTGTCCGTCAACGCCACCCACACCGATGTCAATCTGGGCGACACCTTTTCGGTGGATATCCAGGCCACGGGCTTTCCTGACAAGATCTTCGGCGGTGGCTACAACCTGGCCTTCGACCCCAGCATCCTGCAAGTCGATGCCATCAACATCCCCGCCTCATGGGAGTTCGCCAAGTCCACCGGCTTGCTGGACGCGGCCTCCGGCACCGTCAGCGACATCTACTTCAACACCTTTGTGGCCCCGATCAAAGGCGACTTCCTGACAGCCAGCATCACCTTCAAGGCTGTTGGTGCGGGCACCTCGGCGATCACACTGAGCGAATCACCCTCCTTCCCCTTTGGCAATGAGTTTGGTGATCCCGTGGCCGTCACTTACCTTAGTGGCAACGCCACCGTGGCAGCGGTACCTGAACCATCAAGCCTGGCGCTGTTGCTGGTCGGGCTTGGCGGGATGAGCCTGGTGGCTCGCCGCCGCCGGGGCTGATGCCTGCCTGACGTACTGAGGCTTGCGATATCGGCGGCGCCGGAAGGCGACATCTGGCGCCGCATGGAAGGGCTTTCGCGACGCGAAGGCCCTTTTTATCGCACAAGCCTCGACGCCACAGTACACATCGATTAGGGTCGAGGCATGACTGCAAAGCCTATCCTCTCACCCCGCCTGGCGTACCAACTGACACTGGCCCTGACGACCGGCCTGTCAGCACACATGGCTGGCGCCGCCCCCGTGGCCGAACCCAAGCTGTGCGTCTTCGATCTGCAAGGCGCCAGCGGCGACATGTTCAACGCCACCAAGGACTACGCCCTGGCCATGCAAGCCAAAGGCACGCCGCTGGTGCTGAAGTCGTATGTGGACGAGCGTGTGGCAGCGGATGACTTCCGCACCGGCCAGTGCGACGCCCTGCTGGCCACGGCCTTTCGCACCCGCACCTTCAACCCCGTTACAGCTGCCACTGATTCTTTCGGCGCTGCGCTGATCCTGCGTCAAGGCAAGGTGGATCACGCCGCAGGCCATGAGGTCATCCGCATGGCCAGCCAGATCTTCAACTCACCGGGCGCATCCAGCTATGTGGTGCAAGGCAAGTACGAACTGGCCGGGCTCATCGATGTGGGCGCCGTGTATGCCGTGGTGCGCGACAAGCGCATGAACACCCCCGAGGCCATGGCCGGCAAGAAGATCCTGGCCTTTGACCACGACAAGGCTCAGGCTGTGCTGATTCAAAAGGCCGGCGCGCAGCCCGTCAACGCCGACATCACCAACTTCGCCAACAAGTTCAACAACGGCATGGCCGACATGGCCGCAGCACCCGCCATCGCCTTCAAGCCGCTGGAGTTGCTCAAGGGCATGGGGCCCAACGGAGCCGTCAGTCACTTCCCCTACATGATCGTGAGCTACCAGCTCATCATCGACCGCACGCGCTTTGCCACCGGCTTTGCCGACGCCTCGCGTCAATATTGGCTGAGTCATTTCGATGAGGTGCTCGCCCGCGTCAACAAGGCCGAGACCGACCTGCCCGCATCGGTGTGGATGGAGCTGTCACCAGAAAACACGCCCAAGTACGCCGAGTTCCTCAGGCAGACCCGTGTCGAGCTGATCGAACAAGGCATCTACAACAAGCAAGGGCTCAAGCTCCTCAAGCGCATCCGTTGCAAGCTGAATCCGGCCGATTCGGAATGCACCTTGCCGACCGAAAGCAATTGACACAACCCAAGCAGGCCATACCCCCCTTTTGGTCTATATCGATACCCCCAGCAGGAGATACCCGAGCTTGGCGTGCGGAGACAAGTCAAGCGCGCTCAAGGTAAAGAATCATTTGTTGCCTTTCAGAACAATGCGGTCACTCGACCTCTACTTACCCCTGAAAGGAAGACAAGATGACTTTCATGAAACACGCGCTGGGTGCCATCACCCTGAGCCTGCTCGCTCTGAGCGCCTACGCCGTTGAAAACGGCCCTGCGCCGACCTTGGATGCGTTGAAGGCCGATGGCCCTTACGCGGTGTCCTCGCAGGCCGTCAAAGGCAATGGCTTTGGCTCTGGCACGGTCTACTCGCCCAACACGCCCGGCAAGTACGCCGTCGTGGCCGTGTGCCCCGGCTTCGTCTCGGCTGAAAGCTCGATGACGGCCATCAGCAAGCGCCTGGCCACACATGGCTTCGTGGTCGTGACCATCGCCACCAACACCCTGTTCGACTTCCCCTCCAGCCGCGCCACGCAACTGCTGGCCGCGCTCAAGACGGTAACCGCACTGACCACCGGGCCCGTGGCCGGCAAAATGGACACCACACGCCAAGGCGTATCGGGCTGGTCCATGGGTGGCGGCGGCACGCTGGAAGCAGCGGGTGCCACGCCCGGCCTGGTATCGGCTGTAGCTTATGCGCCGTGGGACACCTCCACCACCAAGATGAAGGTCAACAAAGTGCCCGTGGCCATCATCGGCGGCTCGGCTGACGTGGTCGCGCCGGTTGCCAGCCACTCACAGAAGTTCTATGACGCCATCCCCGCCACCACGCCCAAGATGCTGCCGGTGATCAACGGCGCCGATCACTTCTTCCCCACCAAGGCCAGCGAGCCAGCCAGCTACAGCGACATCGCCTGGACCAAGCGCTTTGCCGATGGCGATACGCGCTACAGCACCTTCCTCAATGGCAAGGACGCTGCGCTGTCGAGCTTTGTATCGAACGGCCCATTCTGATGATGGCAATGGCTTGAGCGATTGATCAGCTCAGGACTGGAGACCGGTGCCCACTCGCATCGGTCTCCTTTTTCATGGTGCAAGGAGATGCGCAAAGTGACACAGAAGAAGTGGTGGCTGATATCGGCCTTGACGGCAACCCTGATCGCCGGACTCCTGGCCTCCAGCCTGAGAGACGCGAGCGCGCCCTCTTCCACGGTCAACTCCGCTGGCCCCCACACAGGCCTCTCATCGTGGTTCAGCCGCATCACCCCCACCGCAAGCGATCCCAGTGCGCATGCAGCGTCTGGGGCATCAGCACAGCCAAGTGCCACCAGACCTGCCTCGCCACTGGACAGCATGATCCTGCCGACGTTCAGAATCACACCCCAAGGGCACCTCGCCACAGATCAACAGACACGACTGGATATCGAGCGCATCTACGCGCTGTTCCCAAGAGACGAAGCGCGTGCCAAGCTTGACAGTCAATCCAGCAGCTTGCCTGACCAGGCGCAACGTGAACTCCACAACCTGTTCCAGCAATACACGCAGTACGCGCAGGCCGTCACGCAAACGTTTCCACCCGAACAGAACACCGGTGCATTGGACGATGCAGAACGGCAGTTCAGCGGGCTGAAGGCCCTACGCCGCCAGTACTTCGGTGAAGACATGGCCCAAGCGCTGTTTGGCGAAGAAGAAAAAACCGCACAAGAACTGCTGGACCTGATGCGCAAGCAGGCCGATCCCAAGCTGTCCATGGAAGAAAAGGCCGAACAAGCTCAGGCCGAATGGAAAAAGCGGCAAGCACTGTCAGACAAGCCCTGAGCCGTCCTGCTGCGACAAAGGCGTCCGCCTGAAGGCACCAGGCGACATGCCCGTCCACCGCTTGAACGCCCGATTGAAACTGGCGTGATCCGCAAAACCCAAGGTCACCGCCAACTCAGACAAAGGCACCGCCGTCTCGCGCAAATAGTGCTCAGCCTGCGTGCGACGGACTTCATCAACCATCCATCTGAAATTCGCCCCCACCTCTTCCAGCCTGCGCTGCAAGGTACGTGCAGGCATCTTCAAGGCCAGGGCGATGTCCTCCAGGCTGAGCCCTCCGCTGTCCAGGCGGCTGCGGATCAAGGCCTGCACTTTGTCCACCAGCCGGTCCTCCTGACGAGACAACTGCTCCAGCTGTTTGAGCGCCTGGCTTTGCAACAGGCTGTGGCTGGCCGTATCGCGCGACACGATGGGCAGGTCCACGCAGGACGCGTCGCCCCACATCACATCCTGTGGCTGATCGAAGCGCACCGTGCCGCCAAAGATACGGCGATACGGGGCGGCGTCATTCGGTGCGGGCCCTTCAAAACACACATCGAGCTTCAGATCCGGCTGCCCTGTCAGCCAGCGCAGCCTCAAGGCCCACACAGACAATGACAGACGCGCCAGACGCCTGGATTGCTCGCCCGAGGTATGGCACAGGCGCAGATAGAAGCGCGCACCATCCAGGCCACGCTCGACCCTGTGCACGTCATTGAGCAGATGGTGAAAGCGTTTGAGCAAGGTGGCCATTTCCACCACCGTGCCACTGGTCATCAAGGTAAAGCCCAGCAAGCCTGCATGCCATGGCTTGAACTGCTCTGCCAACTGCGGCACCAGATCCGGCAAGCCCAGCATCTGCTCCACCTGGTCCAGCAAGGCATGCCACTGCGTCAAGGTGCAACGCGCCAGTGGATCGTTTTCATCGAGATGCTGAAGGCTGTCGGCATCCAGTTGCGCCATCAGATCGGGCCGCGCCTGCTGCAACTGGCTCAGCAACATGCGCGCATAGGACACATGCAAGGTGCGTGGCGCATGGCCTGGGGGCGAGATTCTGGGCGACATGGCGCGCATTTTTAACCGCAAGGCATTAGATGCCAATCGGTGCGACTACGGGTGCTGTCGCGGTCTCGCTCCCGCGTCTGTCATCGGCAACTTTCCCAGTCGGCCCATCATCCCCTAGAATGGGCCGCATGGACAGCCGCCCGAACTTCACCCAGCTCATTCGCGCCAGCGAAGGCATGGGCACAAGTGCCGTTGCGGGTGCGTCCAGCAAAGCCAAAAAACAGCCGCTCGTCTGACCGGGGCAGCTGCTTCCGTCAGATGAGCGACGGAAACAGCCTGCAAACGGTCAGGGCCACATCGGCCACACCCCATCAGACATTTCCCTTGCCATCCGGACGGTTCTTCAAACCGGTCGCGTATCTCGCATGGGAATCTCATTCATGTCTGCACTCTCGGGAATCTGGGTGGCCATCGTCACCCCCTTTCACAACGATGCCACGCATAGCGCGGATCACACGGCGCTGCGCAAGCTGGTTCAGCATCTGCAGCAAGCGGAAGTCACGGGCCTGGTCGCCCTGGGCAGCACGGGCGAGGCCGCGGCGCTGGACGACGCAGAGCAGGACGCGGTGCTCGACACCGTGCTCGATGCCGCCCAAGGCCTGCCCGTGATCGCGGGCCTGGCGGGCAACCACGTGGGGCATCTGCATGCACGACTGGCGCATCTCAACACCCTGCCCTTGCATGCTGTATTGAGCCCAGCGCCGTACTACGTGCGGCCATCGCAAGCTGCGCTGGTGCAGCACTTCAGCGATCTGGCGGACCGGTCCAGCGCGCCTTTGGTGCTGTATGACATTCCTTATCGCACGGGCGTGACGATGGAGCTGGACACCATCTTGTCATTGGCTGAACACGACAACATCACGGGCATCAAGGATTGCGGCGGCTCACTCGACAAGACCCAGCAGTTGATCGCAGATGGCCGACTGCAGGTGCTGGCTGGCGAGGATGCTCAGATCTTTCACAACCTCTGCCTGGGCGGTGCAGGGGCCATCACGGCGGCAGCACAGGCCTGCCCGCAAGCCTTCATGGCACTGTTTCGTGCGCTACAAGCCGATCGCCTGACCGAGGCCAGACGGTGGCAGCATCTACTCAGCCCCGTGATCCGTGCCTTGTTCGCCGAGCCCAATCCGGCCCTGATCAAGGCCACGCTGGCCGACCAAGGTCTGGGCACGCTGGCCGTGCGATCACCCTTGCTTGCGGGCAGCACGGTGGCGCAGGCTCGCTGCCTCAACGCCATCCGCGAGTTGAATGCGGCGGCCTCATCAGCGTGATCAGCCTGCAGCAGGCTCGCCGCCACCCGCCTGCTGCAGGCGCCACATCTGCGCGTACTTGCCATTGGCCAGCATCAGTTGAGGATGCGTGCCTCGCTCAACGATGCGCCCTTGTTCCATCACCAGAATCTCGTGTGCATGCACGATGGTGGACAGGCGGTGCGCGATCACCAGCACGGTCTTGCCTTGCGCCACGGCAGACAGCTCCGCCTGGATGGCCCGCTCGTTGGCGGAGTCGAGCGCCGAGGTGGCCTCATCAAACACGAGGATGGGTGGGTTCTTGAGCAAGGTGCGAGCAATGGCCACGCGCTGCTTTTCGCCGCCCGAGAGCTTCAGGCCTCGCTCGCCCACCATGGTGTCGTAACCCTTGGGGGTGTGGCTGATGAACTCGTGGATACGCGCAGACTGGGCTGCAGCGATCACCTCGTCGTGCGTGGATTCGGGACGGCCATAGGCGATGTTGTAGGCCACCGTGTCGTTGAACAAGACCGTGTCCTGCGGCACGATGCCGATGCTGCGGCGCAGGCTGTCTTGTGTGAGCTGCTTGACGTCATGCCCATTGACCGTGATACGCCCGCCTTGCACGTCGTAAAAGCGATAGAGCAGCCTGGCCAGCGTGGACTTGCCCGAGCCCGAGGGCCCAACTACCGCCACGGTCTGGCCCGCCGGGATCTCGAAGCTCACATCGTGCAGGATGGGGCGAGCCGGATCGTAGGCGAACTCGACGTGATCAAAGCGTACCGAGGGCGGCTGATGCGGCGCATCCTTGAGCAAGAGCGGCTTGGCATCGGGTACATCGGCCACTTCGCGATCGCGCTCCATCAACGTGAACATCTTGTCCAGATCAGTCAGGGCCTGCTTGATCTCACGATAAATCACACCCAGGAAGTTCAGCGGAATGTAGAGCTGAATCATGAAGGCGTTGACCATGACCAGATCACCCACGGTCATGCGACCTTCCACCACACCACCAGTCGCGCGCCACAGCATCGCGATCAGGCCAAGGGCGATGATGGTCTGCTGACCTGTGTTGAGCAAAGACAGCGTCTGCTGCGACTTCACGCCCGCCTTGCGCAGACGCTCCAGCGCTTCGTCATAACGGCGGGTTTCGAAATCCTCGTTGTTGAAATACTTGACGGTCTCGTAGTTAAGCAACGAATCGATGGCGCGTGAATGGGCTTTCGAATCAAGTTCGTTCATTTCCTTGCGAAAGCGCGTGCGCCATTGCGTGACAGACACGGTGAAGGTGATGTAGACCACCAATGCCGCCAGCGTGATCCACGCAAACATCATGTCGAACTTGGTGGCCAGCAGGCTCAGCACCAGCGTGACTTCGATGAGCGTGGGCACGATGCTGTAGAGCGAGTACGAGATCAGCGAATGCACGGCGCGCGTGCCGCGCTCGATGTCACGGGTCATGCCGCCGGTCTGGCGCTCGAGGTGAAAGCGCAGGCTCAAAGCGTGCAGGTGCGCAAACACCTGCAGCGAAATGCTGCGCGCAGCCCCTTCCGTGGCCTTGGCGAACACCAGTTCACGCAACTCGGTGAACAGTGAGGTGGACAACCTCAGCAAGCCATAAGCCACCAGCAGGCCCACTGGCACGGCCAGCATGGCTTGCGCCATATTGGGATGCGGCGCAAGCTTGTCCACCAGGTTCTTGAGCAGCAAAGGCACGCCCACATTGGCCACCTTGGCGCCGATCATGAAGGCCAGTGCCAGCAGCACCCGGCCCTTGTAGGCCCACAGATAGGGCCACAGGCGGCCCAGGGTGTCGCGGTCGGATCGGGGGCGATTCGTGCCGGAATCCAGGTTTTCGGAAGCGGGAGCGTGTGCGAAGCGGCGCATTTAAGGAACAATGCTTTGACTGATGTAGTAGAGGA
>NZ_SCTN01000034.1 GCF_004297345.1 Aquabacterium sp.
AAGCTAGGCTCCAGTCGCTCGCCCGATGAGGGCACGCGCATTGGTACGGTTCGCAGACCCCCTCGCGGTGTACCCAAGAGCGAGTTCGCTTCTGGCAACTGGTACGACGTCTGGTATCCCAATCTCGCACCCAGCGTTGAAACCATGAAACTGGGCCAGGCCGTTGAAACCGAGGCGCAATGGCATGCGTTCGAGAAAGCCTTCAGGCGCGAGATGAAGGAGCCCGAACCCAGTCGAACGATTGAGCTATTGGCTGCGCTGTCTGCGAACGCGAACTTTTCCATGGGCTGCTATTGCGAGAACGAAGCCCGATGTCATCGCACCATCCTCAAGCATCTGCTGGATGAGGCTGGTGCCAGATTTTCAGAAGACAGCCAATAAGGTCTCATCCCTTCCTTGTTTTGGCAGTGCAATCCCTTGGACAACACAGAAGGAAAAATATGTTCAGTCACATCATGGTCGGTTCTAATGACATTGAACGCGCCAAGCGCTTTTACGACGCCGTACTCGGCGTGATCGGCGCAGGGGAACCCCTTCGCAACCAGAATGCCACCGGGCACACCAGGCTCTTTTATCGACACGATGGCCAGACCTTCTGTGTGGTGGAACCCATCAACGGCGAGCCAGCCTGCCCTGCCAACGGTGGCACGATCGGCTTCAAGTGCGATTCCCCAGAGCAAGTGAACGCCTTCCATGACACCGCGTTGGCGCATGGCGGCGTCTCCATCGAAAATCCTCCAGGTTTGCGCCAAGGCAGCCTGGGCCCGATGTACCTGGCCTATGTGCGTGATCCGGACGGCAACAAGCTCTGCGCGCTTCATCGCCCCAAGCCTGCGGCCTGACGCTTGAGCGGCACGCCTCGTCTTCAAGTTCGGGCGCCGCCAGAACCGATGATGAGGTTGAAAACCTCGCGCGCCAGCACGAGCTCCAGCTTGTCACTGCCCCTCAGTTCGCTGATCGGCTTGAAGACCGCCTCATGCATGGCCAAGGCTGCCTTGGGCGCATCGAATGTGGTGAAGCGCAGCAGATGAATGCGAACCGGCCCTGAATCGCTCGATACCCAGAAGTCGAAATCGCTGGCCCTCATCACCTCTTGGGGATTCAGACCGAGGCGGGCTACTGTGGCAGCCTTGACCGCCTCGCCATCCTGGTTTGACGGGATCTGCTCAGGCGCCGAGCCCATGGTGGCGCCGGCCGGCAAAGGCGCATCAAACAACAACGATGCCGTGGGCCACTTGGCAAAAACCAGTGCCGTGCTGTAGCTGTCGAAGTGCACCAACAGCACACGGTTGGCCTGAAACAAGGTATCTGAAGCCAAGGTGCGTTCCTTTGCGTGAAGTGGCGTGTTCAGCGTTCGCGGGCATGGTTGCGGCTGAACTTGGGCAGCTCGACCGTGATATCACCGTCTTTGAGTCGCACACAGCAAGCCAGGCGGGATGCCGGCTCCAGCCCCCAGGCGTTGTCGAGCTGGTCGTTCTCGTCGTCATCGCGCTCGTCCAGGGTGTTGGCCCCCGCACGGATCAACACATGGCAGGTGGCGCAGGCGGCCACCATGTCGCACGCGTGCTCGATCGCCACATCGTGCTTGAGCATGGCCTCGCACAATGAGGCGCCTTTCTTCACGTTGAACTGCTTGCCCTCAGGGCACAACTCGGTATGGGGGATGATGGTGACCTGTGGCATGGCAATACGAGGCTGAGTTCAGGCAATCGATTCGAGCACACGGCCGGACAAGGCCTTGCGGATGCTGGCGTCCATCCGGCGAGCAGCAAAGCTGGTGGTGACCGCATTGAGAGCCTGGCAGGCCGCCTTGACCGACTCCGTATCTGCCTGGGTTTCCAGCTTGTCGGCCACCAGGTTCATGGCATCGTGGATGTGTTGGCGCTCTACGGGCGAGAGCAATTCCTGGCCATCTTCTGCGAGTGCTGCCTCGGTGGCATCGAGCAGGCGGCGCGCATCGATCTGGGCCTCGCGCAGCATGCGCAGTTGCATGTCGGCCTGGGCGCGGCCCACGCTGTCCACCAGCATCTGCGCGATCTGCTCATCGCTCAGGCCATAGCTGGGCTTGACCTGGATGTGGGCCTGCGCGCCCGTGGTCTGCTCGGAGGCCGACACCGACAAGAGCCCGTCGGCATCGATCTGGAAGGTCACGCGGATGCGCGCAGCGCCAGCCACCATGGGCGGGATGCCGCGCAGATCGAAGCGGGCCAGCGAGCGACAGTCGGCCACGCCCTCGCGCTCGCCCTGCACCACATGGAAGGACATGGCGGTTTGCCCATCCTTGAAGGTGGTGAAGTCCTGCGCGCGTGAAGTGGGCAGTGTGGAGTTGCGCGGGATGATCTTTTCGACCAGGCCGCCCATGGTTTCGATGCCCAGGGACAGCGGGCAGACATCCAGCAGCAGCCATTCACCATCGGCCCCTGCGTTGCCGACCAATACATCGGCCTGCATGGCTGCACCGAGGGCCACGACTTCGTCGGGGTTCAGATCGGTGAGCGGCGGCTTGTCGAAATACGCGTGAACCGCTTCGCGCACAACGGGCATGCGGGTCGAGCCGCCCACCATCACGACGCCATCGATCTCGCTGATATCGAGCGAGGCATCCTTCAGTGCACGTCGCGTGGCGGACAGCGTCTTTTGCACAAGCGACTGCGTGCATTGCGCAAACACCTCGCGCGTCACTGTCACACTTGCCACCTCAACGGCATCAAAGCTGGACAGCGCTTCCTTGCCGGCACGGGCGGACGTCAACAGATGCTGCTGCTCGCCTGGGCTCAGATCAGACCAGGTCATCTGCTGTTGATCGGCCAGCCAGAGGGCGAGGGCACGGTCGAAGTCGTCGCCACCCAGGGCCGAGTCACCGCCAGTCGACAGCACTTCGAACACACCGCGAGACAGACGCAGGATGGAGATGTCGAAGGTGCCGCCGCCCAGGTCGTACACCGCAAAGGTGCCTTCGGCGCCCTTGTCCAGCCCATAGGCAATGGCTGCGGCCGTGGGCTCGTTGAGCAGCCGCAGCACATGCAGGCCGGCCAATCGGGCGGCATCCTTGGTGGCTTGACGTTGGGCGTCGTCGAAGTAGGCCGGTACCGTGATGACCACCCCTGTGAGGTCGCCACCCATAGAAGCTTCGGCGCGGGCCCTCAAGGCACGCAGGATATCGGCCGACACCTCCACGGGGCTCTTGATGCCCGAGACCGTGTCGATCGAGACCATGCCAGGGCCATCGACCAGCTTGTAAGGTGGCGAGCCTGCTTTGAGCACGTCGGCCATCGAACGGCCCATCAGGCGCTTGACCGAAGCGATCGTGTTGAGCGGGTCCTGCGTCTGCACAGCCAGCGCGCCGTAGCCAACATCGGGCGCCACGTCGACATCAGCGCGG
>NZ_SCTN01000296.1 GCF_004297345.1 Aquabacterium sp.
CTTCTTCCGAATAGCAGGGATGGTTCTTGACCTTTTCCCAGATCTCGGCGGGCATGTCTTCAGGTCCACCTGAAGAACCGCAGCTCGCCTTGCCTTCGCCGCCAGATGTGCCGCAGCCGCCTCCTGGCTCAGGGATATCTGAACCCAGCGGGCGAATCTGCCCGATGCCGATGAAGGCCTTGGAGGCCAGTGATGCCGATGCGTCCATGATCATGTTTCCCCGTGAGTCGGCCAATATGGGCCTGAGCTGAAGGGCCTTTTGCTAAATTCATGCCACCTTGAAGAGCAAGGAAAATCAAGTACTTAGCAGCGGGGTATGGTCTGTCCGGCAGCCTTGTGGAGGCTTTGGTACAGGGCTTTGTCGCGAGGGCTGTCTGGTCTGTGACAAAGTCGACAGCGGTTTCGGGGGCGCGTGATGTCTCGCGTCAGTGCTCGGCGGTTGGCATGGCATTTGCGCGTTGTCTGAGCCTGCAAAGGAGTTCAGACATCATGCAAACGCCTGACAACGCTGTTGCGTACCGCCTCGACCAGTCGGGCCTCACGACGTGGTTGCCTGCCATGGGGGCGGCAGTCTCCCTGGATGAGGAGGTGAACGATCTGGTCGCTTTGCTGCGGGAGCACGCCACCCATCCCGGCATCCTGTCCGAGCATCTGGCCAGGGCGCTTGCCGTGGCGTCCATGGGGTCTCGTCACCTGTGGGAAGACCTGGGGCTGGCGAGCCGTGATCAGTTGCAGGCCCTGATGCAGGAGCACTTCACCAGCTTGAAGGCCTTGAACACCCACAACATGCGCTGGAAGAAGTTCTTCTATCGCACGCTGTGCGAGCGTGCAGACATCCTGATCTGCAAGTCACCTCATTGTGCAGATTGCGAGGATCAGCCGAAATGCTTTGCGCCCTATTGAACGGGCCTGGGCTTAGAAGCGGCGCACCTCGATGTCATATTTTTGAAGCGCATAGCCCATCTGACGAGGCGTGATGTTGAGCAGGCGAGCCGCCTTGGCTTGAACCCAGCCGCATTTCTCCATCGCCCAGATCAGCCGTTCGCGTTCGCCCTGTGGCTTATCGCTGTCTGTGTGCGCTGCCGATGACATGTCGCTCATGTCATCTGCATCACCGAAAGGATCGGCCTTGGTGGGGGCCTTGCCAGGCACTTCCGTCACAGGGATGGGGACAGGTTTGCCCGGCCGAACGGCATCTTCCCGTTCAATGTAGTGAAGCACCTGTGTCAGGCAGCGGTTGTCATGACAGGGGAAACTCAGATCGGTGAGGTCGTCGCTCATGGCCATCGTGGCTGTGCGTTCAACGCAGTTCTCCAGTTCGCGCACGTTGCCAGGCCAGTAGCAGCTGGTCAGTACCCGCATGGCCTTGGGTGTGACCTTCACACTGCGGCCATTTTCCTTGTTGAACCTGGCCAGAAAGTGCGAGACCATCAAAGGGATGTCATCGCGGCGTTCGCGTAGT
>NZ_SCTN01000297.1 GCF_004297345.1 Aquabacterium sp.
AAGCGGCGCTGGCCGTGCGTACCGGCCCAGACAAAGGCGAAGAAGCCTTTGGGCGGCACCAATGGCGGCGTTTCAGGATAGGGATCGATCAGTCGTTCAAACCAGCTCAGCACGGGTACAGGCTCCACCAGGGCGCAAAACGCACTAGCGTACCGTGTTTGGGCGGCGCGTGTGTGGCCCCACTACTTTGTGGCACAGGCTGGCTCGCGGACAGGGATCTCGTGACTGGCGTGGTTGGCCAGCGCGGCTTGTTCCTTGGTGGGTTTGTGGCCTGATTCGGCCACGAAGTGCAGCAACTGGCGCGCCTGCTCGTTGCCGATGGTGGCCTCGGCCAGCAGGAAGCCACCCACTTCGCCGATGCCCACAACCAGATCGGCCCCGGCCGCTTCGATGTACACACGCTGGCTGGGGTCCAGCAACTCCGCGATGATGCGGGCGTCGCGATTGGCCTTGCGCGCCACCATGCAGTTGATGGCCGTGAGCGCATCCGCGTTCTGTTTTTCAGCGTAGTTGGCCAGCACGACGATGGTGGCAGCGTCCGGCATGCATGCCCGATCAATCGCTTCACCGCGAATGGGGTAGCTGGAACGGGTGAACAGCAGCAGCGGGTCGTCTATGGGCTTGTGATCCAGATCGGCCATGACCAGGATGGGCGCGTGTTCGTATTGCGGCTCGCTGCGCAGGGTGCGGATGATCTGGGGCCCCTTGAGGTTCCAGCCGACGATGACCACGTGTTGGCTCAGCTTGTGCATTTTCAACCCCATGTCTTCCTTGACCTTGCGCTCGATGAGAACGGCGGCCGCCAGCGCGCAGAGCAGGGCGGTCAACAGCTTGGAGAGGATCAGGGCGATGCCCACGACGACCCGGCCAGGTGTGGTGATGGGCTGCACGGCCGAATCACCTGAGGTCGTCATCGTGACCAGAAGGCCGTAGAAGGCCTCGCCGAAGGAGTGCACCTTGGCACTGTGGCCCGCTTCGAAGTAATAGACCAGCGCAGCGCCTACGACCCACATCAGCATGAACATGCCGGTCAGCTCGGCGATGAAGCGGTAGCGCGCTACCGCCATCAGGCGCATGAACAGGGCCAGGAGACTGGTCCGAGAGGTCACCATGGGTGGGCCCTCCTTCGCAAGACTTCGTTGAAAACCAGTCTACGCCCGGGTGATCATTTGTGGGTGCGGGCTAATGCGGATGCGAGGGCGCTTGTCGTGAAGTCTTCAATAGATTTCAGGGACGATCATGCTGTGAGGCACAGGCTGGCGGATGTAGTCCTCGCGGCGCACGCGTGGAGGCAAGGCCACGGGCTCGTGTTCGATCTCGTGATAAGGCATCTGCTGCAGCAAGTGGTGCATGCAGTTCAGGCGTGAGCGTTTCTTGTCCACGGCTTGTACAACCCACCAAGGGGCTTCAGGGATGTGGGTGCGCTCCAGCATCACCTCCTTGGCGCCGGTGTAGTCCTCCCAGCGGCGGCGGCTTTCCAGGTCCATGGGGCTGAGCTTCCATTGTTTGAGCGGATCCTGGATGCGGGCAATGAAGCGGGCTTCCTGTTCGTCGTCCGATACCGAGAACCAGTACTTGAACAGCCGAATGCCGCTGCGCACCAGCATCTTTTCGAACTCGGGTACGGAGCGGAAGAACTCTTCCAGCTCATCGTCGGAGCAAAAGCCCATCACACGCTCGACGCCGGCACGGTTGTACCAGCTGCGATCGAACAGCACGATCTCGCCGGCTGCGGGCAGGTGGGCCACATAGCGCTGGAAGTACCACTGGGTCTTCTCACGGTCATTGGGGGCGGGCAGGGCGGCCACGCGGCACACACGCGGGTTCAGCCGCTGCGTGATGCGCTTGATGGCGCCACCTTTGCCGGCTGCATCGCGCCCTTCGAACAGCACCACCACGCGAGCGCCGGTGTGCACCACCCAGTCCTGCAGCTTGACCAGCTCACCTTGCAGGCGAAACAGCTCGCGGAAATACATGCGGCGTGTCTCGCGGGCTTCAGCGCTGAGCGCTTGCAGCTCGCCGCCCAGCAGGCGGTCATCGATCTCCATTTCCAGCTCTTCGTCGTAGCTGTCGATCACGTCGTCTTGCAGACGGCGCAGGAGATCCTGGTCAATGGGCGGTGTAGGGCTGGACATAGGGCAGATCTGGTTCGTGAACTCACAAACCAAAAACGTTGCCAGACCTTTGTGTCGGTTTGATGATGAGTTGAGTGAGGTACTCGGGTATGCCTTGCTGATGTCAGGTGTTCATCAGGCGTGCACCAGCGCCTGTTCGGCCGAGATGCGCTCCGCCCAGCTCTGGTCGGAGGCGGCCCCGATGATGTGGCGGCCACTGCCTTGCGTGGCGCGGCAGCGTTCGAGTGCCGGTAGCGTCACCACGTCGGGTGCGTTGGGATCGCAACTGCGTTTGACGACCACGGCGTGGTGGCCGGTGGCCAGTTCAACCAGGCAGCCAGGTGGGTACAAGCCCAGTTCGCGGATGATCGTGGCCCCGAAGTAGCCTGCGCTGCGTTGGCGGAAGATCTCGGATGCTGCACGTGGCGTGGGCATGCCCGTGCGGCCAATGCGTGGGCTGATCTTGGCGCCAAACACATCGCAGGTGCGAATGGCGTCAGCCATCTGATGCAGATCAGTCAGCCCTTGGGGGTAGCCTTTGCCATCGGGTTGTTCATGGTGCTGGGCCACGGCGATCAGCCATTCCTCGTCTTGCACGCCAAGATCCTGCAACAGTTTCCAGCTGGTCAAGGGATGGGTGTCGATGGCCTCGCGTTGCGCGCTGGTCAGCGGCGCTGACTGCAAGGCCAGTTCGATTTGCAGATTGGTGATGGACAGGTTCATCGTCAGCCCGGCTTTGACGGCACTGGCGGTGCGCTTGTCGCCCCAGTCCTTGCGTTGCCCGATCAAGGCCAGCAGCATGGCCGTGTGCATGGCATGCAGCACGCTGTAGCGGTGCATCTTGTCCGGGTTGGGAAAGACCATGTGAAAGATGCCGATGTCCGGCGCTTGCCTGATCAGTGACATCACGGTGCCGGCGCACACCGTGATGTCGCCCAGAAAGTCGTGGCAGGTGCGCGGCGTCAAAAGCAAGGGCATGAGGTCGTCTGCCAAGGCCTGCCACTGGTGCCACAGCGCGACCAGCTTGTTGCTGGCGGCAGGGGCCGATGCGTCTTGGCTGGCTGGGGCTGGGCGTTCGTCAAGGACGGCGAAGGAGCTGGCCTGCATGGGGTCTCACTTGTTTCAATACCTGACGTGGAATGGAGATCAGTGAGCCACACATTACGACAGCACCGTTCAGATGCACAGAGGGCTCAAACCCATAAATGACCTGGGCTTGTGAACGACGGCACGCGAAACCCGCAAATCCTGCATGCCGCAGTGCAGCACCAGTTTGATCTGCTACCGAAGGATTTCTGTACATCTGTGCACATAATCGCCACCTGTCGCTTTTTCTTGGGGGCGATCTGTCCCAACCCGTCATGCTTCATCGGATCTCGTCCTTCATCAAGGGTGCGCTGGCCAGCATCGTGCTGGTCGTCAACATCGTGGTGGCCTTCTCCTTGGTCTTTCCGCTGGCACTGGTCAAGCTGGTGCTGCCCTTCCGCTTTGTGCGCCTGATCGTGGATTTCATCCTGTCCCACATCGCCGAGACATGGATTGCGGTCAACAGCATGTGGATGGCGGCGGTGGGGCGCACGCGCTGGCATCTGGTCGGACTGGACAAGTTCACCTACAAGGGCTGGTACCTGGTCAGCAGCAACCACCAGAGCTGGGTGGACATCCTCGTGCTGCAGAAGGTGTTCAACCGCAAGATCCCCTTGCTGAAGTTCTTCATCAAGCACGAGCTGATCTATGTGCCGCTGATGGGCCTGGCCTGGTGGGCGCTGGATTTTCCCTTCATGAAACGCAAGGGCGGCGCCAGTGCCAAGAAGGATCTGGAAACGGCGCGCAAGGCTTGCGAGAAGTACAAGGTGATCCCCACGTCCGTGATCAGCTTCATGGAGGGTACGCGCTATACGCCGTCCAAGGCCAAGGAGCAGAAGACGCCCTACAAGCACCTGCTCAAGGCCAAGACCGGTGGCGTGGGCATGGCCCTGGAGACCATGGGCGAGTTGTTCAACTGCATGCTGGACGTGACCATCGTGTATCCCAAGGGCGTGCCCACCTTTGTGGACCTGCTGACCGGCAACATCGAAGACGTGATCGTGTCGGTACGCCAGGTCGAGATCCCCAAGGACGTGCTGGTCAACGAGGCCGGCGAGCCGCCGTCTCGTGGTCACCTGCAGCAGTGGATCAATGGCATCTGGCAGGCCAAGGATCAGGAGATCGATCAGCTCACGGCGGACTTCAAGGCTGGGAAGCTGAAGTAGTCGAAGCAGTCGCTGAGGAAGCGGCTGCCGCCTGGATCAGGGGATGACGTAGCCGATCGAATTCGGCTGGTGCCACGTATTGCAGCAACTCCTTGCCCTCGGTGTCCAGCGCCAGATCCAGGCCTTTGGCTGGGTAGAGGAAGTGCTCCAGATGCCCGTTGCTGCGCACACGCTCGGCGGGCTGCCCGAAGCGGGCGATGACGGTGTCGGCATCCAGATTGGCCTGAGGAATGAAGCTCAGGGCCGTGATCGGGGCTTTCAAGGCGGTTTGCAGATCGGCTGGCGTGAGCTGGTACTTGCGCGTCGTGCTTTCCATGAACTCTGATTTGATGGCGCGTTCACGCATGGCACGCAGGTCAGCGCTGTCCAGGCGAGCCGTGATGACGATCTTGCCCGTGATGAAGCCCGCGCTGGCTGGGTCCACAAAGGCCTCCAGCAAACCATCTTCGCCAGGTGCGGCAATGATGGCCACTTGCATGGCCTCGCCCCACAACTGCTGTGCATCTCCCATTGTGCTGGCCGTGCCGACCGCACCTGTTGGCCCCAGTGTCAGGCCCATGACCTTGCTGGCGCCATTGGGCAGGGCCTCGACCTGCCAGGGCAGGCCGCTGGGTCTGGCCGGGGCCTGGCTGGCATCGTGGGGCGAGAAGATGTCATGCCCCATCACGATCACGGTGCCCAGTGCGAAGGAGGCTGCCACCAGGCCACTGATGATCCATACTTTTTTCATGTCTTGTAGCTTTGATCGGTTCGGTCGAGTTTGCGGATGAGGGCAGGCCACACAAAGGCGCCGCCCATGCCGCCAGTTTGTACCTTCATGGCTTGCGCCACGCCTTGCAGGATCAGCGGATTGACCTCGGTCAATTCTGCGCCGCCGGATTGTGCGGCCAACTGGATCTGGCAGGTGGATTCGAAGATGTACATGCTCAGGAAGGCATCTGCGATCGTGGGGCCCACGGTCAGCAGGCCGTGGTTGCGCAGCATGAGGAAATTCTTGTCACCCAGGTCGGCTTGCAGGCGGGGCTTTTCTTCGTCACGGAAGGCCACGCCTTCGTACTCGTGATAAGCCAGCGAGGCCAGCACGAAGGTGCTTTGTTGCGAGATGGGCAGCACGCCGTTCTTCTGGGCCGACACGCCCACACCGGCACGCGTGTGCGTGTGCAGCACGCAGCCGGCGTCTTCACGCACGGCATGCACGGCGCTGTGGATGGTGAAGCCGGCTGGGTTGACGAAGAAGGGCGAGTCGCTGAGCTTGTTGCAGTTCTGATCGACCTTGACCAGGCTGGAGGCCGTGATCTCGTCGAACATCAAACCGTAGGGGTTGATGAGGAAGGCATGCTCGGGGCCGGGGATGCGCGCCGAGATGTGCGTGAACACCAGATCGCTCCAGCCATACAGCGCCACCAGACGGTAGGCCGCAGCCAGGTCCACGCGCAGTTGCCATTCTTCAGGGCTGACCTTGTCCTTCAGGGATGGGATGTCCATGCTTGTCTCCTCATTGGGTGTTGAAAGGGAAGCGGCTTGTTTACTTGAACGTGCCTTCGTAGGTCTGGCGCAGCAGGTTCTTTTGCACCTTGCTCATGGCATTGCGCGGCAGATCATCCACCACGAACACGCGCTTGGGCACCTTGAAGCCGGCGATCGTGTCCTTGAGTGTGCGGATGATGTCTGCTTCCGGCAGCGCGTGGCCAGCTTGGGCCACGATCACGGCCACCACGCCCTCGCCGAAGTCCGGGTGCGGCACGCCGATCACGGCAGATTCGATCACGCCGGGCAGTTTGTCAATGTGGCTTTCGATCTCGGCGGGGTAGACGTTGAAGCCGCCCGTGATGATGAGGTCCTTGGCGCGGCCAGAGAGGTGCACATAGCCTTGTGCATCTTTGTGGCCGACGTCGCCCGTGCGGAACCAGCCATCTGGCGTGAAGGACTCGGCCGTCTTGTCGGGCATGCCCAGGTAGCCGCCAAACACATTGGGGCCCTTGACTTCAACCTGGCCGATGGCGTTGGCTGTGAGTTCCGCGCCCTTGTCATCCACGACGCGCACGCCCACGCCTGGCAAGGGCCGGCCGACGCTGCCCGGCACGCGAGGGCCGTCCACCGCGCGACAAGGGTTGGAGCACAGCATGCCGGTCTCGCTCATGCCGTAGCGTTCGAGGATGGTCTGGCCGGTGCGTTGGGCAAAGGCTTCGTGCGTGGCCATCAGCATGGGCGCCGAGCCGCTCACGAACAGGCGCATGTGCTGTGTGCTCTCTTGATTGAGCCCACTGTCTTGCAGCAGGCGCACATACATGGTGGGCACGCCCATGAACAAGGTGACGCGTGGGCCTTGCGCATCGTTCATCTCACGCAATACGCTGGCGGGATCGAACTTGCCCAGCCAACGCATGGGTGTGCCTGACAGCAAGGCGCAATGGCAGGCCACGAACAAGCCGTGGATGTGGAAGATGGGCAGGGCGTGGATCAGGCAGTCGTCGTAACGCCAATCCCAATGGCGCAGCAAGGTGCTGGCGTTGCTCAGCAGATTGCCGTGACTGAGCATGGCGCCTTTGCTGCGGCCTGTGGTGCCGGATGTGTACAGAATGGCTGCTAGCTCATCGGCTTGGCGCACGGCGGGCTCGTGCACATCGTCCTGATGGGCGGCGTGTGCCAGCAGGCTGCCGGTGCGGTCGTCACCCAGGGTGAAGAGGTGCTCGACATGGCCATGCGCGGCCACGGGGATCACCCATTCCTGATCGGCGGGGCGGCATACCAGCACCGCTGGCCTGGCATCGCCCACGAAGTATTCCAGCTCGGTGGCGCGGTAAGCCGGGTTGAGCGGCAGGAAGGCGCAACCTGCACGCAGTGTGGCCAGATACAGCAGCAGTGCTTCAACGGATTTGTCGACATGCGCGGCCACCACGGGCGGGCGGTCGTCCACGCCTTGCAGATGCAGGCCGTCGAGCAGATTGGCCAGCATGGCCGTGGCACGCTCCAGATCCTGCCAGGTGTAGGCCAGGCCCTTGTCGGTCAGGATGGCGGTGTCTTGCTGCGTGGCAGGCCAGGCAGCGCGCAGGGCGGTAAACAGGTTCATGGCTTGAGTGCGTGTCGTGGTGGATGCACTGGGATGGCACCACCCGATACGGTAACTCAAGCTGCGTCGTTTGCCGCGCGCAGCGCTGGGGTGGCTGTGGCTTCCATCTGGATCAGCTCGGCATGGTAGAGCTGCACGCGGTTGCGGCCATGGCGTTTGGCCGCGTAAAGGGCGGCGTCCGCATGGGCCAGCATGCCGTCTACATCGAGGTGATTGGCGGTCCACTGCACCGCGCCGATCGACACGGTGGCATAGATGGGGCGGCCACCGACGTGGATGGGCGTCTCATCCAGGGTGTGGCGAATCCGCTCCAGGGCAATGAGGGCTTCGTTCAGGGGCGTGTTGGTCAGCAGCACGGCGAACTCTTCGCCGCCTACTCGCGCAGGCGTGTCGGTGTCGCGAAGTGACGCACGCAGGATGTCTGAAAACGCATTGAGCACTGCATCACCAGCCGCATGGCCGTGCGTGTCATTGATGTGCTTGAAGTGGTCCAGATCGAGCAGGGCTACCGTCATGGGCGTGCCATAACGGCGGGTCTGCACCAGGCTGGTCTCGGCGATGTCAAAGAAGTGGCGGCGGTTGGCCAGGCCAGTCAGGGCATCGCGTGTGGCCAGGCGCAGCAATTCCTGCTCGGCATTGACGCGTGCCACTTCCTGATCCCGTGCATGGAAGAGGGTGCCCAGCGTGACAACGAGCGGTTCCAGCAATTGCACCATCTGCTCGTCAAAACCGTCCGGGCGGTTGCCCAGCGCGATCATGCCCAGCACCTTGTTGTCAAAGCGGATGGGCATGCCCAGGAAGTTGCGCAGGGGCGGATGGCCATTGGGCGTGCCCTGGCTGGCGTGATGCGTGTCGGGCTCATTGGTCAGCACGATCGTGTTGTGCGTGATCACGTGGCCGAACAGGTTGTCGAGCTGGTGAAACTGCATGCCATCGGGCTTGCGTTCGTGGTGGCCGGGGCGATGCTTGCCTTGGTTGCGCCAATCCAGATCCGAGATGGTGGGCACATTCAGATATGGCTGGCCGCGTTCGTCGTGCTGCACGATGCCGATGAAGCCAAAGGCGCTTTCGCTGATGCGCAGCAAAGGCTCGAACAAGGCCTCGCAGGCATCTTGCACGTTGCGGTTGAGCAGGAAGCTCGTTTGTGCCTGATTGAGCAGGTTGAGCAACTGACGCTGGCGGTTGCGCAGTGATTCCTGTTGCTTGCTCTCCGTGATGTCGATCAGCGTGCCCACAATGCGGCGCGGGCGGCCATTGTCTTCACGCTCAACGGTACGGCCATGGCTTTGCACCCACACGTAGTGGCCGCGCTTGTGGCGGATGCGGTATTCCAGCGCCACCACGTCCATGGCCGGGTTGCGGTAGTCTGCTGCCGCGCGGTCGATGTTGACGCGATCATGCGGATGGACCAGATCGAGCCAGCTCTGGTTGTTGTGTTCGACTTCGTCTTCGCGGTAGCCCATCATGCTGGCGGCGCGCGCGTTGATGAGCAGCTCCTGCGTCTGGTTGTTGACGTCCCAGGTGCCGATGCGGGCCGATTCGAGCGCGAGGTACAGCCGTTCTTTCGTGGCCTCGATCGAGGATTCGAGTTGCTTTTGCCGCGTCAGATCGAACAGGTAACTGCGCACGCGCTGCAACTCGCCGGCCTCGTTGTAGTCGGCCTTGTTGACCTGGTGAACCCAGCGCGTACCGCGTGGCGAAGGGCGCAGGCGGTAGCTGATCTCCAGTTGAGGCAGATAGCCTTGATGGTGGCTGCTGAGGCTGCTGCGCATGGCCTCCTGGTCATCGGGATGGACGATGTCCAGGTAGGGCTGCTCGTGACGCAGTTCGTCAGACAAGCGCTTGCCGATGATGTCGTGCAGGTTGTCAGACAGGTAGGTGGGGTGGCTTTGCATGCGCGCATCCCAGACCACCGTGCCAACCGGTCCCGATGAGAACAGTGTGTGTGCTTGCTGTACCTGCAGCCGCTCCTGACGCAGGCGAATCTGGTCATGCACGATCTCGCTGAAGCGGATCAGTTGCTGCAACTTGCGTTCATCGAAGTCATGGCGCGGGCGCTGGTCCATCACGCACAGGGTGCCCACCACCTGGTCTTCGCCAAACACCAGCGGCACGCCGGCGTAAAAGCGCATGGGCGGCAGGCGCCGCACGACCAGATCGTTATCCGCGAAGCGATCATCCAGGCGCAGGTCGTGGGCCATGATGGCCTTCTTGCCGTGCACCACATGGCTGCAAAAGCTCAGCTCGCGTGGCCACTGGTTGCCGTCAGATCCGTGATGCGCAGCGAACCACAAGCGCTCTTCGTCAACCAGCGAGACCAGGCAGATCGGCACGTCCAGCACGCAAGCCGCGAGCGCCGTGATCCGGTTGAGTTCCTGGTCGCCTTCCTGGTCCAGCAGATCGAGATCTCGCAAGGCCGCCAGTCTGATATTTTCGTCTGACGGAATCGGGGCAGCGGGCATTCACAAGGCTCCAGCAACTGGGCAATCAACACTCCCGTGTCGGCTGTGTTTTTGTTGTGGCCGATCACTTGAAGCAGCGATGTTACGCAGAAAGTTGTAGCTGTGGGTTGGGATATTTACGTGCGCTGAGAGCCGTTTTGACAGAGCGCGACAAGCTGCTTTACATCACGAAACGTAAAGGCACATGGTGGGGCTTGAACTTGCGCAAGCTGACCAGATCTCAAGGTATCAACACCTGGAGGGTGCAAATGCGCATGACTCGATACTGGATGACAGGTTGCATGGCGCTGATCCTGCTGGTCGCCGGGCGCTGGCCTCAGCGCGATGAGGTGGAAGAGGACAGGCAGGGTTACGGATCGCGTATCACGATGACCAGCAAATACGGCGCAGACGAAACGGCTCGGCAGATCGAGCGTTCGGTGCGCCGCAGCGGCCTGCCTGTGCTGTTGAGGACCGTCGTGGCGCCGCCTGGCGGCAGGCCCGATCAAGGCGAGGCGCGCGTGCTGGTCGTGGGTGATGAAGGTGGGCAAACGCCCATGCTGCAGGCCGAAGGTCAGTCCTTGCCTGAGTTGCCGTGGACGGTGCTGATTCGGGCCTTGCCTGATGGGCAGACGGAGGTGTCTTTGACGGATCCGTCTGCCGTGGTGCCACCAGAGGGCGTGTCACCTCAGACTTTGCGCAAGGTAACCGCCCTGCCTGAACTCGTCAGGGCGGCCATCACCTGATGGCTTTGCGGCTCTTTGGGGTTCAGACGTTGATCGCCTGAGCCGAGCCGGCCACCTTGCGCAACTCGAACTTCTGGATCTTGCCGGTCGAGGTCTTGGGCAACTCGCCGAAGACCACGGCGCGTGGCACCTTGAAGCCCGCCAGATGCTGTTTGCAGTGGGCAATGATGTCTTCCACGGTCACCTGTGCGCCGGCCTTCAGTTCAATGAAGGCGCAAGGCGTTTCGCCCCATTTCTCATCCGGCTTGGCGACCACGGCCGCAGCCATCACGGCAGGGTGGCGGTAGAGCACGTCTTCCACTTCGATGGACGAGATGTTCTCGCCGCCCGAGATGATGATGTCCTTGCTGCGGTCCTTGATCTTGACGTAACCATCGGGGTACATCACAGCCAGGTCACCCGTGTGGAACCAGCCACCGCGGAAGGCATCCTGCGTGGCTCTGGGGTTCTTCAGGTAGCCCTTCATCGTGATGTTGCCGCGGAACATGATCTCGCCCATGGTCTCGCCATCAGCGGGTACGGGCTCCATGGTCAGTGGGTCCATCACGGTCACGCTGCGTTGCAGGTGGTAGTTGACGCCCTGGCGCGCATTGAGTCGCGCCCGTTCGCCCACATCCATCTGGTCCCATTCCTCATGCTTCACGCACACGGCGGCGGGGCCGTAGATCTCGGTCAGGCCATAGACGTGGGTCAGATCGAAGCCCAGTTGCTCCATGCCTTCGATCATCGCGGCAGGCGGCGCCGCACCAGCCACCATGGCCTTGACCTGGTGCGTGATGCCTTGCTTGAGATCGGCCGGGGCGGCCACCAGTGCGGCATGCACGATGGGCGCGCCGCAGTAATGGCTCACCTTGTGGGTGCGGATGGCGTCAAAGATGGCTTTGGGGTCCACGCGGCGCAGGCACACGTTGACGGCCGCGCGGGCGGCCACCGTCCAGGGGAAGCACCATCCATTGCAATGGAACATGGGCAGCGTCCACAGGTAGGTGGCGTGCTTGGGCATGTCCCATTCGAGGATGTTGGAGACGGCGTTCATGGCCGCGCCACGGTGGTGGTAGACCACGCCCTTGGGGTTGCCGGTGGTACCCGAGGTGTAGTTCAGGCTGATGGCCTGCCATTCGTCGGCCGGCATCTGCCACGCGAACTCGGCATCGCCACTGGCAACCAGCTCGTTGTACGTGATGCTGCCGATGCGTTCGGTCTTGCCGGTGTAGAGCGCGTCCTCGGTATCGATCACGAGGATGTCGCGTTGCGTCTGGCGCAAGGGCAGGGCCTTGGCAATGACGGCGCTGAACTCCGGGTCCACGATGATGGCCTTGGCCTCGCCGTGGTCCAGCATGAAGGCCAGGGCTTCGGGGTCCAGGCGGGTGTTCAGTGTGTTGAGCACGGCGCCGGCCATGGGGATGCCGAAGTGCGCTTCGACCATGGGCGGCGTGTTGGGCAGCATCACGGCGACCGTGTCGCCCAGGCCGATGCCGCGTTGGGTGAGCGCGCTGGCGAGTTGCCGGCAGCGGCTGTAGGTCTGGCCCCAGGTCTGCCTCAGATCACCGTGGACGATGGCCAGCCGATTGGGGTAGACGGTGGCCGTGCGCTCGATGAAGGACAGGGGCGTGAAGGCAGCGAAGTTGGCTTCTGTTCGTGGCAGGTCTTGCTCGAAGATGTTGCTCATGCAGGTCTCCTTGTGGGAGCCGATATCCTGCCGCAGAAACCCTGCGCTTCACATTGGGATCGTCATGGATTTTCGTGTTTTGCGGGAATGACGTACTGCCAGGTCAGGCAGTTTCGGACGAGCCCTCGGGCACGACCTTGATGCGCGCACCCTGGATGCTCACGACCTGGCCGGCGCGGATCTTGGCCGTTTTGCGCAGTTCGTCCTGCCCATCGACCTGAACACGGCCTTCGGCCACCAAGGTCTTGGCGCGCCCGCCGCTGTCAGCCAGGCTGCAGGCCTTGAGCAACTTGTCAAGCGTGATGAACTCGCCGCGCAGTTCGAAGGTGATTTGTTGAAGTGGCGCCATGAGACAGGAATCAGGGTTGTTGCGTAAGCCGCTGGGGTGTGAACGGTTGCACAGTCAGTGCACAATCGTGGGATTGTGGGCTGCTGTGTATTCAGATACCTTGCAGCCCGTGCCAGGCTTTCCAAAATGGGGCCATGGCTTTCAAGGTTGCTATTGTCCTCGTTCAGGGGCACCCACTGACACATGAAGAGAACTGATCTGGTTAAACACCTGGCCAAGAAGATTGCGGGCCAGATGCAGCAGGCTGGCACGCCGGGCCGTTTTGCGCAAGACGCCAACGCCTTGCCGGATCGCCGCGAGCAACGCAAGATGGATCAGGCAGCTGGTCTGATGCCTTTTGCGGTGAAGCTTCACGTGGACTTGGCTCGCCAGTTGCGTGAGCTGGCCGAGCAAGAGGGCGGCAACCTCAACGCACTCGTTGATCGTTTGATCCGGGCTGGATTGGCAGGTTCGGCTGCACCCGTGCAGGCGCCTGCCAAGAAGGCTGCTGCCAAGAAGCCAGTGGCCACGAAATCTGCACCCAAGCAAACAGATAAAAAAGAAGACAAGAAGGTGCCTGCCAAAAAGGCAGTTGCCGTCAAAGTCCCCGCGAAGAAGGCAGCTGCCAAGGTTACGAAACCCAAGGCTGTCAAAACCAAGGCCTGAATGAAGTGAAGGCCGGCTGACCTGACCGATGGAGACAAAGCATGAACCGACCCAATATGCACATCGTTGACCCCCACACCGGCGAATCCAACCCTGCTGATATCCAGCGGGTGTTCGAGTCGCAACTCGCCACGGCAACCGCCTGGCGTGAATCGACTGTCGCCGAGCGCATAGCACGCCTGAAGAAGTTGCGCGATGCCATGATGGCCCGTCGCGAAGCGTTCTACAACGCCTTCCAGCTGGACTACCGCAAGCCGGCGTCCGAAGTGGAAGCCACCGAGTTCATGCCAGTTCTGGACGAAATCCGCCATGCGATCTCGAACCTGAAGAAGTGGTCGACGCCCAAGCGTGTGTGGCCCACGATGGCCACCATGTTCACGCAGAGCTGGATCGAGTACCAGCCGCGTGGTCGTTGCCTGATCGTGGCCCCATGGAACTTCCCGCTCAACCTGTGCTTCGGCCCGTTGGTGTCGGCTCTGGCTGCCGGTAACACCGTCATCCTCAAGCCTTCGGAAATGACGCCTGCGGTCAGCGCCGTGATGGCCGAAGTGATCGCCGAGATTTTCCCGAGCGATCAGGTCGCGCTGTTTGAAGGCGCGCTGCAGACATCGCAAGCCCTGCTGGAGCTGCCTTTCGACCACATCTTCTTCACCGGCTCGCCCGCAGTGGGCAAGGTGGTGATGGCCGCTGCTGCCAAGCACCTGACCAGCGTCACGCTGGAGCTGGGTGGCAAGTCGCCCGTGATCGTTGACGAGTCGGCTGATTTGAAGCTGTCTGCCCAGACCCTGCTTTGGGGCAAGTTCACCAACTGCGGCCAGATCTGCGTGGCGCCTGACCACCTGTATGTGCACGAGTCGGTCAAGGACCGTTTCGTTGCGGCCTGCCGTGACGTGATCGCCGAGCGTTTCGGTGCCACGCCCGAAGCCCAGCGCAAGAGCCCGGACTTCACCCGCGTGATCAACCAGCGTCATACACAGCGCATTGCCGGCCTGCTGCAGG
>NZ_SCTN01000298.1 GCF_004297345.1 Aquabacterium sp.
CTTACGTTGAATCGCTGTTCGATCACGACGGCCGCATCGGCATCGACTTCGGCGTCTACGGCGTGCCAGAGACCTTCATCATCGACAAGGCTGGTGTGATTCGCCACAAACACATCGGCCCCATCACGCCAGAGGTGCTGACCGATGAAATCGAACCCATGCTGAGGCAACTCAATGGCTGAGCTTTCCACCGTCCAAACACGCTCATGGGCAAGGCTGCCACTGCGCTGGCTGGCCTGCTGTGGCCTGGCGCTGAGCCTCCACATCGCCCTGCCCTTGCAGCAAACCGCCTGGGCAGGTGAAGCCGCCCTGCTGGCCGAGAACCCCGAGCAGGAAGCCCGCATGATGACCATTGCCAGCGAACTGCGCTGCCTGGTCTGCCAGAACCAGACCATTGCCGATTCGCATTCAGGCCTGGCGGGTGATCTGCGACAGGAGATCCGCGAGCAATTGCAGCGCGGGCAAAACGAGCAGCAGATCCGCGATTACATGACCGCGCGCTACGGCAATTTCATCCTCTACCGCCCGCCGGTGGACCGCAGCACCGCGCTGCTGTGGTTCGGCCCGGGCCTGCTGGCTGTGGGGGGGCTTGCCTTTCTGTGGTGGACCCTGCGTCGGCGCAGCCGCATGCAAGCCGATGCCTTTGACCCCGACACCCCGGATCAACCGGACGAGCCTTGAGACACCATGAGCCAGGACATCAACCAACTCAAGACCCAGTTGCAACAACTGGCTGATCTGCATGCCAGCGGCACCCTGCCCGATGCAGCCTATCAGGATGCCAAAGCCAGGCTGGAGCGGCAGTTGCTGGATACCGTGATGAGCGGCGCTGCTTCACCAATCGCATCAGCAGCATCAACCGCATCCGAAGCAAGACCAAGCGTATCCCGCAAGATGCAGTGGGGCATGGCAGCCTTTGTGGTGGCGACAGGCGCTGCGGGCTACTACCTGGTGGGTACGCCCAGTGCCTGGCAAGTGGGGCCAAACACGGCACCCATGAGCACAAGTGCGACCGATGGCAACGCGGGCAATGACACGGGCAGCGGCAACAGCGCTTCACCGGGCAGCAGCGCACCCCACGCCATGAACCAGGATCAGATCAATGCCATGGTGGAAGGGTTGGCCAACAAGCTCAAGGCCGAGCCCAACAACCCGGAAGGCTGGGCCATGCTGGCCCGCACCTATGCCGCCCTGCGTCGCTTTGACGAATCACTGCCGGCCTACCGCAAAGCCATCGAACAACGCCCGGCCGATGCGCAGCTCTATGCCGACTACGCCGATGCGCTGGCCGTGACACAAGGCAGCAAGCTCGATGGCGAGCCCATCAAGCTGATCGACAAGGCTTTGAGCCTGGACGCGAACAACTTCAAGGCCTTGTCGCTGTCAGGCACGGTGGCCTACGACAAGCAGGACTACAAGGCTGCCGCCTCGCTATGGGAGCGCGCTGTTCAACACGCTCCAGCTGACAATCCGAACCTGGCCCGGCAGATGCAATCAGCGCTGGACGACGCTCGTCAGCGCGCGGGCCTGCCGGTCTTGAAAGCCGACGCAACACCGAGCAACAGCACGCCAGCGAGCAACAAACAGATCTCGGGCACCGTGACCCTGTCACCGCAACTGGCAGGCAAGGTCTCGCCAGACGACACGGTGTTCATCTACGCCAAGGCCGCACAAGGCCCCAAGATGCCGCTGGCCATCATCCGCAAACAGGTTCGAGATCTGCCCTATCAGTTCGAGTTGACCGATGCCATGGCCATGGCGCCGCAGTTCAAGCTGTCAGGTTTCAATGAGGTGATCGTCAACGCACGCATCTCGAAGAGCGGCGATGCCATGCCTCAAGCAGGCGATTGGATCGGTCAATCTGGCACCGTCAAGGTCGGCGCGCAGCACCTCAACATCGACATCCAGGACGCCATCCGATAAGGCTGGGGACGCTGACGCAACTCAGCGAC
>NZ_SCTN01000299.1 GCF_004297345.1 Aquabacterium sp.
GCCGGCACCGCCAATGGTGCGACGTAGGCCTTCTCGTCCAGCAACTCAGGCGGCAGGTCCTTGGTCTCGATTACCTGAGCCGGTGCCATGACAGTCAGCCAATGGCAGATGTTTTCGAGCTGACGGACGTTACCGGGGAAATCAAAACCAGACAGACGGGCCAGGGCCAGCTCGGAAATCCGCTTGGCTTCCACACCCAGGTCCTTGGCGCTCTTTTGCAGGAAAAAGCGCGCCAGCGTGGGGATGTCTTCGCGGCGCTCGCGCAAGGCGGGCAGACGCAGCCGGATCACGTTCAGGCGGTGGAACAAGTCTTCGCGGAACACCCCCTGGCGGACGCGGTCTTCCAGGTTCTGGTGGGTGGCCGCGATCACGCGCACATTGCTCTTGAGCGGATGGTGTCCACCCACGCGGTAGAACTGGCCGTCGCTGAGCACGCGCAGCAAACGGGTCTGCAGGTCAAAAGGCATGTCCCCGATTTCGTCGAGGAACAAGGTGCCACCATCGGCCTGCTCGAAGCGCCCCCGGCGCATGGTCTGCGCACCCGTGAAGGCCCCCCGCTCATGGCCGAACAGTTCCGACTCCAGCAAGTCCTTGGGAATCGCGGCCGTGTTGATGGCCACAAAAGGCCCATTGCCACGGGGGCTGTGCTTGTGCAGTGCGCGCGCCACCAGTTCCTTGCCCGAGCCTGACTCGCCGGTGATCATCACCGTCACATTGCTTTGACTCAGTCGGCCAATGGCACGAAAGACGTCCTGCATGGCCGGCGCTTGGCCCAGCATCTCAGGCATCTGCGTCACGCGCTCGTCGATCACCTCTTCGCGCACGCTCTCGTCCACCGCGCGGCGGATCAGCTCCACGGCCTTGGGCAGATCGAAAGGTTTGGGCAGATACTCGAATGCGCCGCCCTGGAAGGCCGACACGGCACTGTCCAGATCGGAATACGCCGTCATGATGATGACGGGCAGCCCAGGCAGACGGGCCTTGACCTTGGACAGCAGGTCGATGCCGGAGCCACCCGGCATGCGGATGTCCGATACCAGCACCTGAGGCTCGTCCTCATCGAGTGCTGCCAGGACATCACGTGGGTTGGTGAACACGCGGACCGGCAGGCTCTCGCGAGTCAGTGCCTTTTCAAGCACAAAGCGGATGGATTGGTCGTCGTCAACGATCCAGATGGGTTTCATGCTGGCCTAGTGTGGATGGCATCCCGAACCGGATACGTTGCGATCGCCGGCGTCACGGTAGTGGTATCAGTATTTTGAATACCGTGCGTCCCGGCTCGCTTTCGCATTCGATGGTGCCTTGATGCTGTTGAACGAAGGTTTGCGCCAAAGTCAGGCCCAGGCCGGAACCACCGTCACGCCCCGACACCAGCGGGTAAAAAATGCGATCGCGGATGGCCTCCGGTATGCCCGGGCCGTTGTCCTCAATATGCAAGACCAATGCCAGGCGATGCAAATGACGGTTGATCGTGACCCTTCGCATCACCCGGGTACGCAAGGTCAGCTTGGCATCGCCTTCGGCAATGCGCTCGGACAGCGCCTGCGCCGCGTTGTGCGCAATGTTCAACACAGCCTGAATCAGCTGCTCGCGGTCACCACGGAACTCCGGCAAGGAGGTGTCGTAGTCACGCCAGACCTTCAAACCCTTGGGAAACTCCGCCAGGATGAGCGAACGCACCCGCTCACACACTTCGTGGATGTTGACGTCTCCCACCAGATGCGGACGCCGGTGCGGTGCCAGCAAGCGATCGACCAAAGCCTGCAAGCGGTCAGCCTCGTGGATGATGACCTGCGTGTACTCGGTCAGGGACTTGTTTTCCAGCTCCATCTGGAGCAGTTGCGCCGAGCCCCGGATGCCACCCAGCGGGTTCTTGATCTCATGCGCCAGGTTGCGGATCAGCTCTTTGTTGGCCTGAGCCTGATCCAGCGCACGCTCTTCGCGCTCCTGCCTGGTCTGCTGCTCGATTTCCACCAGCTCGATCAACACATGCGATGAGATGTCCATCTTGGTCACGATGACCTGAACCGGCAGGGGATCACCCGCCAGCACATGCTGATGCCGCTTGAGTTCGGCTTGCAGCCGACTGGTCGCAAACTCGTTATGTGCCACGGCCGTGACGATGTCCTTGAGCAAGGTGGGGTCGACGAACCAGTCGTAAATGGACTCGCGCATCACACTGCGGCGAGACAGGCCCAGCACCTCTTCAAAGACAGCATTGGCAAACAGGCATCGCCCATCCGGCTCCACCACCGCCACCATCGTTGCCAGATGATCGAAAGCCTCCAGTTGTGGCGGCAACTCCTGCGCCCCACGCCTGACGGACTTGGCGGACGCCCCCGTTTTGCTGCCCATGACTGCCTCTACCTGCTGGCTTGATTGATCGGTTTACTTGCTTGCGGGCACATTGCCCAGATTACCCAGTTCACGCTTGAGCGCAGCCACATCCGCTTCCTTGCGGGTGATGGCTGCCTTCATCTCATTGACGCGATCCTGGTACTTCTGGAAGTTGCGCTCGTCGCCCTTGCGATCAGGTTGCCCATTGTTGAACTCTTTTTGCAGGCCGGCCAGGGCCTCTTCTTCCTTGCGCAGTTCTGCCTCCAGGATCTTGCGGCGATCGGCATCACGCGCCTTCTGGTCATCAGGAGAAACCTTCTCACCAGCACCACCACCCGCCGCCGGCTTGGCAGCGCCGCTGCCCTTGGGTGCAACCGACTGGATCACCGTGATCGGTGCGCCGTCCAGCGTCTTGCAGCCCTTGTCATGGGCCTCCTTGGCGCTCAAAGCATCCGTGTAAAGATTACCCGGACAGCGGTAGACCGGCTTGTCCTCGGCGCGCGCGGGTGTTTGAGTCAAAGCGGCCAGCAAGGCAAGCGACACCAGCCCCGACAAACTGCCAGCCAAGCAGGACGAGCCTCGACCCGACTGATCCACAGGAAGGTGATAAGCCATATCCGTCATGATGATTCATTGATCTGGCAAGCAGTATGCCCTCAAGCCAGGGGCACCGGTCAACCGCACAAGCGCGCGTTTACCTGGGCGTTCACCTGACACAACGCCGTGCGAGCCGGGATCAGGCAATAAAAAAGGGCGACTTGCGTCGCCCTTCTTGAGTGGCCCTTGCGGGCCCGCTTGCATCCCGAAGGATTACAGAGCGTAGTACATGTCGAATTCGACAGGGTGCGTAGCCATACGGAAACGCGTCACTTCCTGCATCTTCAGCTCGATGTAAGCGTCGATGTAGGCATCGGTGAACACGCCACCCTTGGTCAGGAACGCGCGGTCCTTGTCCAGGTATTCCAGAGCCTGATCCAGGCTGTGGCAGACGGTCGGGATCAGTGCATCTTCCTCGGGAGGCAGATGGTACAGGTCCTTGGTAGCGGCTTCGCCCGGATGGATCTTGTTTTCCACGCCGTCCAGACCAGCCATCATCAGGGCCGAGAAGGCCAGATATGGGTTGGCGGAAGGATCGGGGAAACGTGCTTCGATACGGCGGCCCTTGGGGTTCGCAACGTAAGGAATACGGATCGAGGCCGAGCGGTTCTTGGCCGAGTAAGCCAGCTTCACAGGGGCTTCGAAGCCAGGAACCAGACGCTTGTAGCTGTTGGTGCCAGGGTTCGTGATGGCGTTCAGAGCACGAGCGTGCTTGATGATGCCGCCGATGTAGTACAGAGCGAATTCGCTCAGACCAGCATAGCCTTCGCCTGCGAACAGGTTCTTGCCGTCTTTCCAGATCGACTGGTGAACGTGCATGCCGGAACCGTTGTCACCAACGATGGGCTTGGGCATGAAAGTAGCCGTCTTGCCGTAAGCATGTGCCACGTTCGTGATCACGTACTTTTGCAGTTGCAGCCAGTCAGCGCGTTCGGTCAGGGTGCTGAAGCGCGTGCCGATTTCCATCTGGCCAGCGTTCGCCACTTCGTGGTGGTGCACTTCGACGGGGATGCCGACCGATTCCAGAATCAGGCTCATTTCAGAGCGCATGTCCTGGAAGGAGTCAACGGGAGGCACGGGGAAGTAACCACCCTTGACGGTAGGACGATAGCCGCTGTTGCCGTGCTCGAATTCCTTCGAGGTGGACCAAGCGCCTTCTTCAGATTCGATCTTGAAGAAGCTGCCCGACATTTCGTTGCCCCAACGGACGCTGTCGAACACGAAGAATTCGGGTTCTGGACCGAAGAAAGCGGTGTCGCCCAGACCGGAAGACTTCAGATAGGCTTCAGCGCGCTTGGCCAGCGAGCGAGGATCGCGCTCATAGGCCTTGCCATCGGTAGGATCGATGACGTCGCAGGTCAGGATCAGGGTGGGCTCTTCGAAGAAGGGGTCGATGTTGGCCGTGTTAGGGTCAGGCATCAACTGCATGTCGGAGGCTTCAATGCCCTTCCAGCCAGCGATGGACGAGCCGTCGAAGGCATGGCCCGAGACGAACTTGTCTTCGTCAAAATGAGACACAGGCACGGTCACGTGCTGTTCTTTGCCACGGGTGTCAGTGAAGCGGAAGTCAACGAACTTGACTTCGTTGTCCTTCACCAGCTTCATCACGTCGGCGACGGTCTTGTTGGCCATCAGATGCTCCTAGCAAGAGGCTTAATGTGAATGCAAGAAGAGAAAATATGTCTGTTTCCAGATCAGAAACAGCGCGCAAGTGTAATAGCAGAAAGCGTGCCTCAAGAGCGTGACAGATCAAGCTTTTGCATTTCCTGCGCGGGAAATCCCCCACAAACTCGCACCGAAGCGGATCAAGCCGTCCGATTCGCCATGCACGAGAAGGTGCAGGATTCAAATCGTGAAACGCGGACCGCGCTCAGCGACAGTCATGCTCAGCGCCAATTGCACCAATAAGGTGCAATCAACTTCTCAAACAGCGTTGCGCACCAATATTGGGCCAACAGGCGCACCAAGTTTGGACAAACCCTGTAGCAGATATTCAAAGGCTGTCTCCACCGCTTTGGCGTCACCCTTGACCCCCAATTCAATGTGGCGTCCGTGCACAGGATGGTCCACGCTTGGCAAGCTGAACACCTTGACTGGCGCAAAACGCGACTCGATGTCCAGCATCAAAGGGGTCAGCACGGATTCAATGGCGCCGTAAACCACCACGGCCTTCTCTGTGAGTTGCCCTTGGCCATGCAGGTCAGCATGCAACTCGTCGAGCACCCAGGCCATCATGGGCCAGGCCATGACAGGAAAGCCCGGCAGAAAGTGCACGCGCCCCTCCAGCGAGAAACCCGGGATCCGGTTATAGGGGTTGGGAATGATGTCCGCGCCAACGGGGAACACGCCCATCTGCAAACGCCGTTGGGTGTCAGCGGAGTCAGGATCGAACGGCGTTCCATCTTGCTGGGCCATCTCCCGGCAGCGCGCCAGGATCAGTTCTTTGGCTTGTGGATGCAGCACCAACTCACGGCCCAGCGCCCTGCCCGCACAGGCACGCGTATGGTCGTCCGGCGTGGCGCCAATGCCGCCGAACGAGAACACCACATCACCGCTGTCGAACGCGTATCGGAGGTCGGCCACGACGCGATCAGGTTCGTCACCCACATAGCGCACCCAGGAAACAGCCATGCCACGCTCTGAGAGCAGTTCAATGGCCTTGCTCAAATGCTTGTCCTGACGGCGCCCGCTGAGGATTTCGTCGCCAATGATGATGAGTCCGATCATGAAGAAATGCCCTTGTTGATATCGACCATGTCGCCAGAAACGGTTTGAGCAAGCTGGCGTTGAGCCTGCAAGGCGGCAAGCAGGAAATGCGCAAACCACAGGCTGGAGAACGCAAACACCAGGGTATAGAGCCACACAGAGAGCAGGAGCATGAGGGGCGCCAGGATCACGGTCAGTGCGCCCATGGCCCACAGTGCAGCAGGGGCTGCACCGATGTAGCCGCACAGAACACCCATGCCGAGCAAGCTGGTGTGATGGCGCTTGAGCAAGGCATCCCGTTCCTGCGGTGTGGCAACGTCCACCAAGGTATCGAAAGCCATGACGCGGTAGGTCAGCCAACCCCAGATCACCGGAGGCACGAGCACCGCAAAGATCGGGATCAGCCACAAGGGCAGGCTAACGACAAACAGCGCCAAGGCTGTCAGCGACGCACCGGCAGACCACAGCAGAGACCTCCACCAGGGCGTGGCCTCACGGTCCAGCAGTTGAGGAAAGCGCCTCTGACGCACGAGCTTGACCAGAGAAGGCGTCATCAAACCAGCCACGAGCAGCAGGCACAGCACGATCACCAGCGGCACGATCATGAGCACCAGCAAGAAGGGCGCGGCGGCCGTTCGCAGGAAGCCCAGGCCAGCGCGGTCGAGCCAGGTCAGCACCGCGTGGCTGATTCCCCAACTGTCTAGCGCTTGGCGCACGGCCGCGACACCGGGCTCCCATCCAAACCAGCTCAGTAGCCCCAGGCCGACGGCAGCCAGGAGCAAGGGCAGAAGGGACAGGTAAATCACGCGGGGATGCAGGCAATAAGCCAGCGCTCTCCAGGCGGCATCGACCATCAAGGTCGTGGAAGAGATGGAGGCGCCCAAGGGCATCTCGGCAAGGGATCGGGGTTGCGGCATGTCAGGCAGCATAACCAAGCTCAGGGCAGTTGCACGGCCCTCGCGCCAATCAGGCTTGCCCGATCAAGCGCTTAAGCCCCAGCCATTGCTGAGCCCAGAAGCCCTCGCCATAATCGCGCCCGGTTTGCATAGGCCCATGGCCGGGCAATTGATCGCGGATGCCGGTCGGCTCAAAACGGCCATCGAAGCGGGCTGTGCCGAACAACACGTCCCAGACAGGAAACAGCACCGCGAAATTACAGCCACCCAAGGAGCCCGGTTTGTCACCCTCGTGGCCCAGGCCAATCGAATGATGCAGGCGGTGGAATCTCGGCCCCACGAGCAAGCGCTCGCCCAGCCAGCCAAAGTTCAGCCTGGCGTTGGCATGCGAAAGATTTTCAATCAGTTGGGTGACGGCCACCACCGCTACAAACTGCCCAGGCGGCACACCAATGGCCCGCGCCGTGAACGCGATGATCAGGTCGCGGATGATGTCATCGAGCAGGTGGTTGCGGTTATCACTCCACATGGTCATGTGGCGCTGGCTGTGGTGCACGGCGTGCAGGGCCCACCAACCGTTGACCCGATGCTGCCCGCGGTGAATCCAGTAGTCCACCAGATCGAACACCACCAGATAAAGCGCGAAGCTGGCCCAAGCTGTGTCCGTCAGGCCCGGCGACCAGCTTGCGATGAGTGCATCGAGCTGGATCCCATCAACGCCATGTACGCGTGCCTGCCCGAACAAGGTATCCAGCAAGGGATCAATCGAAAAAAACATCGCAACGCGGAAGATGCCCAGGCGATGCAGGAGCGTGTAGATCACGTCCGCCCTCACCCCTTTGTCAAAGCCAAAATACTCGACAGGCCGCCACCGCTGCAGGGGTGCGATCAGGCACAACATCAACGCCAGCTGAATCAAGCCGACCAGCAGCCAGCCTGTGGCCGCGTAGGCGTCTTCCAGCAAATTACCCATGCCCAGGGCAAACATGGCGGGTTGCACGGCGTTTTCGAACAGCGATTGCTGAACGCGCCCGAAGGCATCGGTCAACGGTGTGATCAGCGTCTCGTCGATCATGATGCAATGTGATCAGGGCTTGAGCGGCGCGGCGCCAGCCAAGGCAAACGCGGGATGCTCGCGCAAGGTGGCGAAACACAGGCCCCTGGCCTGCAGCCCGACGATGAGCGGCTCCAGCACGGCAGGAGCCCAAGGGTCCTGCCTTGACCAGATGCCCAGGTGCATCAGGAGAATGTCGCCCTGGTGGACGTTCTTCAAGGCCTGCTTGAGCAAGGTGGCATTCGGGTAGCGATCGCTGGAAAGCTCATCGCCTAAAAAGCCCGCAGGCGTCCAGGGCACGTGTTGCCAGCCGCAGGCCTTTGCCGCAGCCAGCAAGGCCGGTGAAGTCTTGCCACCAGGGGCGCGAAAAATGGCCCGCATGGGGTGCCCGGTCATCTGCTGAAAACGACGGGCCGGCTGGGCCAGTTGCGCGCAATACTGCTGAGCGGACAGCGTTTGCACCTGCCCGGCCAGCGGCCCGGCCGTACCTTTGAATCGGAAACCACCGGCCTCATCGGCCTGCCAGCTGAGGTGGTCCCAGGTGTGAGAGCCAAAGTCGTGGCCTTGCTCGGCCAGTGTTTTCCACCAAGGCGCCCATTGCGCATCAAGCGTGCTGCCTTCTGCCTTGCCATCCACAGCCTGCGTGCGCTCATTGGCCAGGAAAAACGTCGCCTTGACGCCATGACGCTTGAGCGTGTCCACGATCAGCGGCGCCACGCCCATGTGGCCCGTGTCAATCGTGAGGTAGACGGGCTTGTCGCAACGCGGTGTTGACGGCGTCTCAGCCCACGCCGGCCCCATGGCAAGCGATGCGCCAAACAGGCCGGCGAGCAGCCTGCCCTTGGCACCTGGCTCAGCTACGTGGCGCATGATCCAGTGTCCACACGCCATGAGGCGAGCGCCCCAGCGGAATCTGGCGAATCACCTTCTGCGTGACCGTGTCAATGAAGGTGAGCTTGCGCGCCCAGCGCGATGTGACCAGGATGGTTTTGCCGTCAGACAACAGGTCCATGCAGTCAGGGCCACCTGGCGCCGGGTAGGTTGCCACCACCGACATGGTCTGCATGTCGATCTTGCTGATCGTGTTGGCCACGCGGTTGCTCAGCAGCACGTGGCGCTTGTCACCCCAGGCACGGAAGGCGTGCGCGCCCTCACCCGTCTTGATGCGCTTGCTCAGCACCGGCTTGGGCCCGGTGATGTCGTAGACCTCGACGTAGCTGTCGCCAGTCAGGCCGACCATCAGCTGCTTGTCATCAGGCGTCAGGAAGACGTCAGCCGGCAACTTGCCCACCGGCACCTTCCAGCGCGGGGCCTGTGTGGCCAGGTCGATGGCGATCAACTCGTCGCTGTCCTGCATGGTCACGTAGGCGACCGTGCTCTTGCTGTCGATGTTGATGTGGCTGGGCGTCTTGCCTGTGGACACACGCTTGGCCAGGGTCAGGTCCACACCACCGCCAGGGCGAGGTGTCGAACGGTAGATGTCCACGTGATTGAGCCGGTTGGCGGCAGTGATGAACCACTTCATGTCCGGCGAGAAGCGCAGCTGATACGGATCGGCGATCCCGTTCATCACACGCTGAACCTGGCCCGTCTTCGGATCGACCAAGGTCATGGAATCGGCCAACGCATTGGCCACCATGAGCGATTTTTCGTCGGGCGTGAGATAGAGGTGATGCGGCTCCTTGCCCGTGGGCAGGCGGCGCAACTCCTTGAAGCTCACGGCATCAACCACGCTGATCGTCGCGTCCAGGGAGTTCAGGACAAAGATCGGGGGTTTGGCTGGCGCGGCGGCTGCGGGCGCCGCCGTCTGGGAAGCTGCTGGCAAGCAGAGCCCCAGGCTCAGCATGCTCGCCAGCACCGCACCGGCCAGACGCCCCACAGCGGCGGATCGGACGGTGCTTGAATTGTCTGTGCGATTCATCGGATTACTTAACTTCGGTCAAGCTCTCCAGTGTAAGCGGGCTACGAACGTCGTCAGACCGCACGGCATGCATCGCCAGACATCCAGCAAGACCTTCTCAATCGCGTTCGCCGCCCAACACCGAGCCCAACAGCCCGCCTGCACCACCCAGGCCGCTCAGCAAATTGCCTTCTTCGCGCCCGCCACCGCCGGTCTGCGGCGCAGCAGCAAAGATACGGGAAGCCAGGCGCGAGAACGGCAGACTTTGCAGCCAAACGTGCCCAGGGCCGGTCATCTTGGCCAGGAACACGCCCTCACCACCGAACAAAGCCGTCTTGATCTTGCCGACATACTGAATATCGAAATCCACGCCGGTTGTGTAGGCCACCACACAGCCCGTATCCACCAGGAGCGTCTCGCCGGCCTTCAACTCGCGCCGCACCACCGTGCCGCCCGCATGCACAAACGCCATGCCGTCGCCATCGAGCTTTTGCATGATGAAACCTTCGCCGCCGAAAAAGCCCGTGCCCAGCTTGCGCTGGAATGCGATACCCAGCGACACGCCACGGGCCGCACACAGAAAAGCATCCTTCTGACAGATCAGCGTGCCGCCCAACTGCTTGAGGTCCATCGGCAGGATCTTGCCTGGATAGGGAGCCGCAAACGCCACGCGCTTCTTGCCGCTGCCCTGGTTCTGGTAGATCGTTGTAAACAGGCTTTCGCCTGTGATGAGGCGTTTGCCCGCACCCAGCAACTTGCCAAAAATGCCACCTTGTTGCGCGGAACCATCACCGAAGACCGTGTCCATCTCGATGCCGGCCTCCATGAACATCATGCTGCCGGCCTCACCGATGGCAGCCTCGCCGGGGTCCAGTTCGACCTCCACGAACTGCATTTCAGCACCCTTGATCTCAAAATCTACAACGTCCATCGCCATGTCTGTGTTCTCCTTGGATCGACACCCCGGCAGTGCGGGATTCACACACCGCGTTGCATGCGTGAAAATAGGACGCACAACAAAGAACTGTGCAGGGGTACCATGAGGGAGGATTTTGTCCGACTTCCGGACATCATGTTGCGACCAAGCAGTTAACAGCCGCAATGCCTCATTTCGAACCTCTTCACCTGCCTACGCTGACGCTGGTCATCGGCGTCGTGCTGTTCATGGCCGCCGGCATCATGACGTTGGTGGGCGTGACTCAACGCACCTACCGCGGCTACTGGTTCTGGACGGCCGCGCAGTGGGCCAATATGTTCAGCGCCTTGACGCTGTTCCTGCATGATGCCCATCCCTGGATGGTGCCCTTGTCCGTCCTGCTGTCACTGCAATGGCCATTGACCATGCTGGCTGGCATGCGGCAGTTCTACATCCGCAGCAACTTCCGCACCCCTGCGTACACTGATCTACTTACTCTGGTGGGCGGGTTTCTGGCCTACGTGACGATCTGGCGCAACAACCCCAACGACGTTGGCGCACGCGTTGCCACCTTCAGCCTGGTCAATATCTGTTTCTACATGTACACGGCCTGGCAGGTGCACTCTGTTCGTGACTGGCGCCAGAGCCCCTACCTCAAAGCCATTCTCTTCTTCCTGATCGTGGCGGCGGGTTTTCAGGTTCCGCGTATGGTCGCCGCCTTTGGCGCCTGGGGCGTGCCCGTGGCTGACCCCAACCAGATTCAACAACCCGTCGTGCTGATCGGTCTGGTGGCCGCGGTGATGTTCTCGGTCTACATGTGCCTGCTGCTGACCTACGAACGCACCGAGCAGGATCTGCGCGAATCCCATCGCCAGTTGCGCATCATGGCGGACTTCGACATGCTCACCCAGGTGCCCAATCGCCGGCACTTCAACGAGATGGCGTCGCAAACCCTGCGCCTGAGCCCACCAGGCTCATCAGCCCTGATGGTCTTCAACATCGACCACTTCAAGCTGGTCAACGATGAAAGCGGCCACGCTGGCGGCGATGAGGCGCTGAAACTGGTAGCCGGCAGCGCCCGCAAGATCCTGCGCAGCCGCGATCTGGTGGGCCGACTGGGTGGTGATGAATTCGTCGCCTTGCTCCCCAACACCACCATCAACGATGCCCTGCATGTGGCAGATCGCATGGTGCGTCAGGTAGATCAAGGGCGGTCATCGCTGCAACAGCGCCCGCTGAGTCTGAGTTTCGGCGTGGTGCAGATACAGCCCGGCGAGTCCCTGCCTGATGCCACGCACCGGGCCGACCAGGCTTTGCAGGAAGCCAAACGCCAAGGGCGTGGCCGCGCCGTGGCAGCCGAGCAGGAAGGCGAAGAAGGTGTGTTCACCACGGTTCGCACACTGGGCGTCGGCGAGGCCTGAGTCACTGCTGCGACAATCCGCGCATGTCAAAGTTCGATGTCGTTGTGATTGGCGCGGGCGCCGCCGGCTTGTTTTGTGCAGGGGTGGCAGGCCAGAGAGGCCTGAGTGTGTTGGTGCTGGATCACGCCAGCAAGGTGGCCGAGAAAATCCGTATTTCCGGCGGTGGTCGATGCAACTTCACCAACCGTGAGGTCACGCCGGCCAATTTCCTGAGCGAGAACCCCCACTTCAGCCGCTCGGCCTTGACCGGCTTCACGCCCCAGCACTTCCTGAGCCTCATCGAGCGGCACGGCATTGCCTGGCATGAAAAGCATCGCGGGCAACTGTTCTGCGATCGCAGCGCGGGCGACATCATCGACATGCTGATCAAGGAGTGCGACGCCGGTGGCGTGGTTCGACGGCAGCCCTGCACTGTGCATGCCGTGAGGCCCGCGGCGGCCTCTGCTGCAGATCAAGCCCGCTTCGAGCTGGATACGGACATGGGGCTGGTTCAGGCCCACCAGGTTGTGATCGCCACTGGCGGCCTGTCCATCCCGAAAATCGGCGCCACCGACTTCGGCCAGAAGCTGGCCGCCTCGCTGGGCCACCGCATCGTGCCATTGCGCCCTGCCCTGGTCCCGCTGACCTTCCATGCAGCGCAATGGGCACCATTCGTATCGCTGGCCGGCATCTCGCTGGAAGTCGATATCAGCACGCCCCCTGCGCCGCCAGCCGAAGGCGTCAAACGAAACAAGAAGGCGACGTCAACGTCGTTCCTGGAAGACCTGCTGTTCACCCACCGTGGCCTGAGCGGCCCTGCCGTGCTGCAAATCTCCAGCTACTGGCAACCGGGGCAACCTCTGACGCTCAATCTGGTGCCCCAACGAGATCTGGCCGACAGCCTCAAGCAGGCCAAATCCGGCTCACGCAAACAGTTGTCCACGCAGTGGAGCATGAGCCTGGGCGATACCGTGCCGCAACGCATGGCGCAAGCCTTGCTGGCGCAACAAGCCTTGTCCAATCCGGCCTTGAAACCTGATGCCGCGCTGGCTGAACTCAAGGACAAGGATCTGGATGCCCTTGGGCTGGCGGGCAACGCCTGGTCCATCACGCCCAATGGCACCGAGGGCTACGCCAAGGCGGAAGTCACCGCTGGCGGCGTCGATACGCGCGACCTCAGCTCGCAGACGATGGAAAGCAAGATCGTGCCCGGTCTGCACTTCATTGGCGAAGTGGTGGACGTCACCGGCTGGCTGGGCGGCTACAACTTTCAATGGGCCTGGGCCAGCGCCATGGCCTGCGCCAGAGCCCTGGCACCGTTTCCAGGTTCACAACAGGATTAAGATGCCGGCCTATGAGCAGCACGCACTTCGGTTTTCAGCAGGTTGACGAGCAACAAAAGGCACAACGCGTTCGCGGTGTGTTCGATTCCGTCGCCGGCAAGTACGACATCATGAATGATCTGATGTCGATGGGTTTGCATCGCCTGTGGAAGGCCTACACGATCGCTGCCAGCGGCGTGCGCGAAGGCCACAAGGTGCTCGATATCGCGGGTGGCACAGGAGACCTGTCGGAAGCCTTCGCCAAGCGCGTGGGCCCCACCGGCATGGTCGTGCACACCGATATCAACGAAGCCATGTTGAGCACCGGGCGTGATCGCTTGCTTGATGCCGGCATGGCCTTGCCGACCACCTTGTGCGACGCCGAAAAGCTGCCTTTCCCCACAGGCACATTCGACATCGTCACCGTGGCCTTTGGCCTGCGCAACATGACGCACAAGGATCTGGCCCTCAAGGAAATGTGCCGCGTGCTCAAGCCGGGCGGCCGTTTGCTGGTGCTGGAGTTCTCCAAGGTCGCCAAGCCACTGGAAAAGGCCTACGACTGGTACTCGTTCAAGATCCTGCCCAAACTGGGCCAGATCATTGCGGGCGATGCCGCCAGCTACCAGTACCTGGCCGAGTCGATCCGCATGCATCCGGATCAGGCCACCCTCAAGGGCATGATGAAGGACGCTGGCTTCGGCCATGTGGACGTGCACAACATGACCGGTGGCGTCGTGGCCATGCACATGGGCATCAAGTGCTGAACTGATGCCCTTCGCTGCGGCAGGGTTTGAGCGCGACGCTCAGGACTGCCCCAGCAAATCGCCCTTGAGATTGCGATCGGACGGGTGCTCACCCAGCCAGATCTTCAGCAAAGCGCGATAGAAATCCTCGCCCGCAATGTCTTTGCCCAAAGGCTTGCCGCCCATGGTCACACGGGTGCCGATACCGGGCAGGTAATCAATCTGGATCTGCGCGCCCTTCACGGCCTCGCCGGCGTTACGCATCGCGGCCTCCAGCTCATCCAGGCGCGGCTGCAAGGCCCGAAGATCCGCCGGGCTCACGTTCTCGACGATGCCCTCCATCAGCGCGTCCGTCAGCTTCTCGGCTGACACGTTGCGCAACATCACGATGCGCACGCTCTTGGGGCCTGATTGGTTGAGGACACCGGCAGGTGCCGTTTCCTTGTGCGGCACGTACAGACCCACGGCGTACACCTTGATGATCATCTTGACGCGCACACCCGCGCCATTGAGCACCAGAGCTTGACTGGCGAGATTGGTCTGGTCGTCAAAACGCACGCCAGCCACTTCGCGGGCGGCATGGGCCGGCATGGCACAGAGGTAGGAAAGCGTCAGCGCCAGGCTTGCGAGAGTTGTCTGATAACGGTTCATCTCGTGGATCGGGACGGTAAAACAGCCATTCAGGTCGAACAGATATTCCCTCCACACCACCCTCGCCGTTCGACATCGCGGGGATGGACATGCAACGCAGACTTCATCGTCAACGCAACACTGCAGATGTTACATTAACTCTGCAAGATAGGGTCGGTATCATGCTAGCCAATACCGTTATCCGACTATCGATGTCTGCCGTTCCTGCCAAAAATTCCCGCCATCGCCCTGCCCGTCCTTCTGCGGATGGCAGCGAGATGACCGTTGAAGAACTCTCAGCGCGAACCGGCGTCAGCGTCCGCAATATCCGTGCGTACCAGACTGCAGGCCTGATGCCTCCGCCAAGACTACAGGGACGACTGGGTTTGTATGACCCCGAACACCAGGGAAAACTGGAGTTGATCCGCGATTTGCGTCAGCAAGGATTCCGCCTGGATGCCATCAAGGGCATGCTGGAAAAAACGCCTGAGGGCGCCTGGAGTGAATATTCGCTGATCAGCGAACTCTTCTCAACGACGTTTTTCACGGTTGAGGCCCCCAAGCGCAAAGCCATCAACGAGATGGCCGCCAACTGGGACACCAAAGCCACATCGGAACAAAAAGAGCGCCTGGCCCGCAATGGCCTGTATCGGCCCGTGGGGGAAGACGAAGTCGAGATGCTGAGCCCTGCACTGGAGCGCATTGGCATCCAGTTGGCCGAATTGAACGTGCCCCTCGATACCGTTCTGGATCTGCAAGACGAGCTGATCAAGCACACCAGGGCCATCGCCAAGGCTTACGTGGAGCAGCTCTTCCTTGAACTGCTCAAGGCCATCACCGGCTCACAGCCGGCATCCGGCGACAAGGCCGCATCCGCCAGCAAGATCGCGCCAGACCCCAATGTGGTCGGCGCCATGAAGGGCTTGTTCGAACGGCTGCGTCCACTGGCGATTGGCTCGGTCAGTGCGGCCTTCCCTGTGGTCTTGCAACAAGAGTTCGACCGCGCCATCCAGAAGCAGCAAAAGAAGCGCGGCTGAGCCAGTTCTCTTCAGCCCTGCACCATGGCGCCGGTCGTGAAGAAGGCGCCGCCAGCCACGTGATGCAGGCTGCGCTGCTCATCACGCTCGATATGCCAGCGGCCGTCACTGAATGCGGACGAATCTGCCCAGGCAGCGACCACCTCGGCCAGAAACAGGTCATACCGCGCAGCCATCTCGGGTTCAGGCAAGACCTTGCACGCCAGCCAGGCCACACAGCCCTCCACGAGGGGCGCACCGACCGCTGACACGCTGGCCGCCTGCAAGCCGCACGCCTCGAACTTGTCCTGGTCCAGGTCTCGGCCACTCTGGCTGCCCGCTGCCATGACCTGCTGGAGCAAGGCCACCGGGGGCACCGACAGCACAAATTCGCCTGAGGCCTCGATCAAGGTACGCGTATAGGCCTGCTTGTCGATCACAACGGCCACTTTGGGCGGATTGAAATCAAGCGGCATGTTCCACGCCGCCGCCATCACGTTGCGACGGCCGCCGTGAGCGGCACTGACCAACACGGTCGGACCATGGTTGAGCAAACGATAAGCCTTGCTCAAC
>NZ_SCTN01000300.1 GCF_004297345.1 Aquabacterium sp.
GGCCACATGCGACGAGGCAGGCACCGGCAACGCCATCTGCTCATCTATCCACGCGGCATATCCCTGCGTCATCAGATGCGCGACGTCGTCCGGCGTGGGGCCGAACGTGGCCTGCGTCAAAAAACGCGTGGCCTGTTGCCGCGTGAGCACGGTGTCTGCGTTCACCAAGGCTGCTTGCAACCTGCTGCCAGCCGTGCCACTGCCCGATTGCACAGCGCCCTCATTGGGTGGGCTACTGCCGCCACAAGCGCCCAACGGCGCCAAGGCACACCAGAGAATACCCATGCGCCAGTAGCGAGAAAAATGCGATGAAGAAGACAACATAGTCCGAACGGATCATGGCTTGATGCCTTTCAAGCCGAAATTGGTCAACAACGCGTCATCATCGGCATTTCAAGCGATTTTGTCGTGCGGATAACTGAGGCCTTTTGGTGGCTCTTACATCCGATTACCGCTGTCACTTTCCTCGCTGTCATGAGGGCGTCGCACTGCTTGAGCACACTGCAAATTTTGCTGATCAACGCAGGCGAGAGACATGGCACAAGGCACGATGGCGCCCCTACGGACCTCCACTTGGTTGGATGACCGTTTGATAGCGCGCCTGGCCATGATGGCCACATTGGCCTGGCTGATGATCTGGTGCTTCTGGTCCTGGGGCTACTGGGAAGACGACTCTTACATCCATCTGGCCTACGCACGCAGCGTTGCGCAAGGCCAGGGTTTTGTCTTCAATGGCGCACTGTCCAATGGCGATACGTCACCACTGTGGGTGCTGGCGCTGTCGCTTGCCGGTAGTCTGGCTCCTGCCTGGGTGCTGGGCGGCAAGGTGTTAAGCCTGCTCTGCATGGGGGGAGCCCTCTGGGCCTTCGCCCTGTTCTCCAGAAGGCTATTGCCAGCGGACATGCCAGGCAGCAGGACATCGGCCGCCTTGTTGCTGGCCATGATCTTCGTCAGCCCATTCACCTTGCATTGGGCCTATTCAGGCATGGAAGCCTTGATGGCGTCTGGCTGGGTCGTGCTGATGTCCATGAACCTCGCTGCCGGGCGGCCAAGCTGGCGCCAGACACTGCTGGCCTGCCTGCTGCTGGGCATGAGTCCCCTGTTGCGGCCGGAGTTCGTGCTCATGGCACCTGTTGCGATCCCGTTCCTGTGGCGACACACACGAGCGATCAGCCAGAACAATTCGTCGACGCAAGCCGCCGTCAAACTGCTGATCTGCGCACTGTTGCTGGTCGGCCCCTTGCTGCTGTGGTCTGCGTATGCACTGCAGGCGTTCGGCTACATCATGCCCAACACCAATGCGGCCAAGCGTGCAGCACCTGGTGTCATCGTGCCTTGGAGATTGCTGCAGTTAACGGGCATGGGCTTTCCCACCTTGCTGCTGGCGGGTGTGGGCCTGGGCTGGGCTGCCACACGGCCACGCCACAGCGGCACCACACTCGCCCCTCGGCCTGCGTGGCCTCTGCTGGCCTGGTGCGGTCTCGTATTGGCCTTCTATGTCTTGAACCATACCCATGTGCAAACACGCTACCTGCTGGTGTTGGGGCCTGGGCTGCTCATCGTTGCCTGGTCAACATTGATCAGACGTTGGGGCGCCGCCAGGGTCACACCTTGGCTTGTGTTGGGCATCCTCGGCTCAGGCACGATCAGCCTGCTGCTGCTCAAACCGCTGTGCGACAACAAGATCGCGCATGACCAGCGCGTTGAGGAACTGGCTTCCTTGATCCGTCAGAAGGTGCCACCACAGGCCCCTATCGCGGTGTACTCGATCGGTCAGATCGGCTTTCTGATTCCCAACCCGATTGTGGACACTGGCGGCATCACCCAGCCCAGCGCCACACCCTACTTGTTCGGCCCAAGCAGCGACATGGTTGCCTGGGCTCGCCGCCAAGGTGCGCGCTACTACATCTCAGGCGAGAAGCCCGAACCTGACGCTGTACTCGTGCATCACATGAGTGTGCCAGTTGGTGGCTGGTTCCTCAAACCCAGCGCCTACGCGGGCACGGAAGACATCAATCTCTGGCTACTGAGCGCCCGTTGAGCCAGCACATGCAACTGATTTTTTTCTGTCACCCGCCCTTCATGCAGTCACAGAGCATGCCGCGGTTTGCGCGAATGATTGGCGAGGCAATGAAGGAGCGAGGGCATCAGGTCGAGTACTGGGCACCACAAGGTCGCGTCCACAAGCTGCTGAGTGAAACCAGGCTGGCCTCTTTGACCTCTTTGGCCAAATGGGCGGGCTATATTGACCAATACATCCTCTTCCCCATTGAGGTCAAGCTGCGCCTTCTGCCCAGACGCCAAGCCAACACCTTGTATGTGTTTTGCGATCAGGCGCTCGGCCCCTGGGTGCCTCTGGTAGCACAACACCCGCATGTGGTGCACGCACATGATCTGCTCGCCTTGCGATCCGCCCTGGGCTTGATTGCCGAGAACCCCACATCATTCACTGGACAGCTCTATCAGCGCTATATCCGCAGGGGCTTTCGCCAGGCCAAGCGATTCATCAGTGTTTCCAAGCGAACCACGCGTGATCTGGCTCAGTTCGGCGGCGTTGCAGCACATGCGTCAGAGGTGGTCTACAACGGCCTGAACCAGGCCTATCAGCCAATGAGCACCCAGGCCGCCATCGACACACTTCGCCAGGCTGGCATACCAGCGGACGAGCGCGGGCACTTGCTCCATATCGGAGGCGGCCAGTGGTACAAGAACACAGCAGGCGTGATTCGACTGTATGCGCACTACGCCGCGCAGCACCCCAACCCGCTGCCCTTGTTGATGGTGAGCCCTTCGCCCCAATCGGTTGATGTGCAAGACGCGCTGGCTACCGTGCCAGCGCAAGGCTCCGTGAGCTTCAAGCAAGGCCTGGGCAATGAGGCCATACAAGCCGCATATTCACTGGCTCAGTTGTTCTTGTTTCCCAGCCTGGCAGAAGGCTTTGGCTGGCCCATCATCGAAGCGCAAGCATGCGGCTGCCCCGTCCTGACCACCGACGATGCGCCGATGAACGAAATCGGTGGACCAGCGGCCCGCTACCTGCCCTTATTGCAAGCTTCGATGAACATCGATCAATGGGCTCAGTCCGGCGCCACCATCATCGACGAGATGATCAACACGCAGGTGGCCAAAGACCCTGATCTCATCAAGCAACGCATTGAATGGGCTTCTCAATTCACACAAGAACGGGCCATCGAAGCTTACGAACGCATCTATCAATCCATTGTGGACAAGACCCCATAACAAGGGGTGACCATCACCCCTGCTGACGGAGCTCTTCCGCTTTCAACACGATCATGTACTCGTAAATCGCGCGCAAGATCGCATAGACGAAGCCGGCGCGCCCATCCAGAAAGCCACGCTTGCCGATGTACAGCCCCATGAACATGACCAAGGGGCGCATGGGCAATTGGTAGTACAAACCCTTTTGATGGCGACGTCGAACAGCAATATCTCGGGCAAATATGGCCTTTTTGAGACTGAGCTTTTCATGCGTATCCACGACGCTGACAATGTGCCTGGCCTCCTGGCTGCTATAGCCGTTGTGCTTGCTGAACCAATGGCTGATGCCCTTGCTGAATGGGTAGTGATCCAGATGCGCATCAAGTTCACCGATCTCGCCATCAATGTGCGTGACTGGATTGATCACACGTTCATAAGATACGAAAGCAGGCTTGAAGACGCGCACG
>NZ_SCTN01000301.1 GCF_004297345.1 Aquabacterium sp.
TTCTACGCCCTGATCGCCGTGGCCGCACTGACCGGCACGGCGGCCCAACTCAAGCCTTATCTGTCCTTGGGTGTCGTGCAAGGCAATGTACAGTTCTGGCAGGACACGTTGGTGAACTCGGCCAGTCGCTTCATCACGGTCGACATCATGTTCGTGTTCGCCGTGGTCTGGCGCTGGATGGTGACCGAAGGCCGCCGTCTGAAGATGCGAGGCTACTTCTGGTACCTGCCTACCTCACTGCTGATCGCGTTCAGCACGGCGCTGCCTGTGTTCATGATTCACAGAGAGATCGCACGCAGCCGCCTGAACCCCGCCGAGCAGGAAGACACCGGTCTGGCCGGCGCCATCAGCGTGCTGCTGGTGGCGGGCGTGGCCATGGCTTATACGTGGCGGGCACTTTCGGCCCTCATGTGACCAACGGCCACATCGCGCTTACCAACGCCCCCCTGCCGCAGCACCGGCGCGCACACCTTCCGAGTGCGCCATATAGGCCAAAGCTTCTGCTGTGTCCGCTTCGTGTACCGGCTCATACCCGGGCTTGAGGTAACGCAACTCCTCCTTGAGGAACCAGCCGATGCCGGGCAGAAAGCCTGCCTTGGCTGCACGGTGCCACTGCCGCCAGAACGACAAGCTGAACGGGCCAGCACCACGCCCCTTGAAGACGGGATCCTGACGCACGATGTGGTCTACCCCCTTGGCGTACACATACAGGAACCAGGGAATCCAGACCAGCTTTTGCACCCAGCGCGTGGCGTAGTGCCCGCCCAGATGGCGGTACAGATCGAAGGCCACGCAGCGGTGCTCGACCTCTTCCGCGCAATGCCAGCGCAAGATGTCCAGCACGGTCTCGTCTGCACCGACCTCATCCCACCTTTGGTTGCGCAGGATGTACTGCCCCACCGTGCAGGTGGTGTGCTCGATGTTGGCAATGATGCCCAAGCGAAAGATCAGCCATTGCCTGGCCAACCACTTGGGCAAAGGCTTGCCATAGGGCTCGTCCGACAAAGGCCCCTCCTGGAACAGCCAGTTGACACGGTCAATGTAGCTTTGCGTTTCAATGCCATGCGCGCCCAGATAGTGCTTGCTCGCCCCTTGATGGGAGCGCGCGTGCACGGCTTCCTGGCGGATGAAGGCCTTCACATCTTCTGCCAGCCTCGGGTCACGAACCAGCGGTAAGGCCTGGTTGAACAGCTTGCAAAACCAGAACTCGCCAATGGGCAACATCATGTGCAACTGGCTGAGAAAGTGACTGGCAAACGGTTGATCAGGGATCCAGTGCAAAGGCACGTCCGTCCAGTCGAACTGAACCTTGCGGGGTGCCAGGTGTGTAGGTGATGTAGAGCCTGTTGCAGCGTTCATGGCGAAGGATTCAAGCAATGCTTGGGGCAAGAGATGACAGGCCATAGCGTACGCATGAGCTTCATCGGAGAGAATGACTGATGCGTCCACAACTTGACATTTGAGGCCATTGCCTCACACCGTTCGGCCATGCCACCTCACCGCCAGCCGTGGGACTTCCCGCGCAACGTCGCCAGCACACGCATCCTGTTCGGCCTGGGCCGCGAACACGGCCTGAGCGCGCGCGACTGCCTGAGCGGCACGGGCCTCAGCGAAGCGCAACTGGCGCAACCCGAACGCATGGTCGAAGCCATGCAGGAGATGCAAGTGGCACGCAATCTCCTGCGCCATCTGGGGCCCGACATCGGCCTGGGGCTGGACGCCGGCTTGCGCTACCACCCAACCACTTTCGGCATCTGGGGCTTCGCGCTGCAAAGCAGCCCCAACGTCTGGAAGGCAGTGGAAGTCGGCATCCGCTACACAAGGCTGACCTGCGCCTTTTGCCAACCAGCCATGATCACAACGGCCAAAGAGGCCATGTTGATCTGCGAAGGCAAGGACGTGCCCGAAGACGTGCGGGACTTCTTCACTGACCGGGACAGCACCATGATCCTGCAACTGCAGCGTGACGTGCTGCCCATGCAGCTACCCTTGACCCGACTGGAATTGAGTCGCCCTCGCCCCACCTACGCCGACCGCATCGCAGCGCTCTATGGTTACGAACCAGCGTTCGATCAGCCCCACAACAGACTGGGCATCAGCATCGAACTGACCCAACTGCCCTTGCCCCAGGGTGATGTGGCAGCGCTCAAGTTGTGCGAAGACGAGTGTCAGCGCCTGCTCACGCTGCGCAAGCTGCAAAGCGGGCTGGCAGGCCGCATCCGTGATCAACTGATGATGAGCAGCCGCACCATGCCCGGCATGCAGCAGGTGGCCGACGCCCTGCAGATCAGCGTGCGGACCTTGCGTCGCCGGTTGGCGCAGGAAGACACCGTGTTCGAAACGCTGGCCGACGACGCGCGCCGCGTGCTCGCAGAAGAGCTGCTTCAAACCACCGACATGCGCATCGAAGACATTGCCGAACGCCTGGGCTACGCAGAGCCTTCGTGCTTTTCGCGTGCGTTCAAACGTTGGAGCGGCCTGTCACCCCGTCAGTTCAGGCAGGCCCATTCGCCGTTCTAGCTGGCAGGATCAGCGCGGCGCAGAAGGCGTATCGGCCGGACCGGAACCCGGCGC
>NZ_SCTN01000302.1 GCF_004297345.1 Aquabacterium sp.
TCGGCATCAAGGGCCTGTTCGTGATGACCGTTGACATCCTGAACAAGGGTGCTTTCGTCTCGACCGTGGCTGACTCCATCGGTGCTCGTCTGGGCCTGACTCAAGCTGATGCCAACAACGGCAAGGCTCTGGCCGCTGGTGTCGCCGTGACCCCCACCGCTGGTGGCGTGACCGTGGCAACTGAACTGGGCAAGCTGACGGCTGCTTCGTACAACGCCTTCGGCGCTCAAACAGCTCAAGCTGTGTACGACGGCGCTTCTGACGTTGTGCAGTTCGCTTTCCCCAACGCCAAGCTGAACTCGGCTCTGACCCCCAGCATCACGGTCGGTTCGATCAAGATGGGCAGCACCGCTGCTGACGGCACACGTGGCACCTCGGCTGCTTCGTTCGGCTCTTTCGCCATCAACAACATCGACATGCAAGGCACCAAGGTCTGGATGTGGGCTCACTGATCGGTTGACCACCGATGGGCTCGCCGCAAGCGGGCCCGCCCTCTCTTGAGTTGAACAGAGCAATCCGCCGTGGCCACCACGGCGGGTTTGTTTGTGAGGCTCTTTTTTTGAAATCGCTTTTCGGATCCTGATGATCCTCAACCCGCAGCCAACATGAACAGGACCCTCATCTCCACGATGCGCATGCTGTGCCTGAGCCTGGTGCTGTCGGGTGCAAACGCCGTCATGGCGCAAGGCAAGCCCATCGACGATGAGGCCTTGTCTGACGTCTGGGGGCAGGCCTTGTTCTCGCTGACCAATACGAGCGAAAACGGCTACGACTTCTCTCGCATCACGCTGAATGCGGACATCAAACTCAATGCCAATCTGGGTGGTATCCGGTTAGGTGAGTACACCAGTTCAGTGCGCAACGGCACAGGTGCCGATATCGACATTGCCAAGCTGCAATTGGGGCGATCTGACGGCACGCTGGCGCAGCGCACGGTGTCCGTGACAGATCCCTATGTCGAGTTTGTCTACCGCAACGTGGCGAACTCGGCGACGCGCGAAGTAGTGGGCATGCGCCTGGGCTTTGGCGGCATCCAGGGTGACATCGGCTTGCAGATGAATGCCGTCAGCGGCTCTTTGCTGATTGATGCAGGTGCGAACGGCACGATCGATTCTCGCAATGACACGCTGGGCGGCAAGCGCTGGGATGGTACGACGTGCACGAACACAGCGAGTTGCCTTGTGGCCTTGTCGCAAGTGGGCGGCGTGACGGCGGGCAATGCCAGTGGCGCCAGTCGCGACTTCTTCATCTCGGTGCTCAAGTCGGCTGTGACCTTTCCCACGAATGCAGCCACAGGCGTGCCAACCGATCAGGCCATGGCTGGCTTCTGGCTGAACTGGCGTGACCGCCTGACGGCTTTGAACGTGCGTGGCGCCGTTCCGGCCAACGTCGCGGGCAAGTGAGGGCGATGAACATGTGTGCGACGCTGATCCGAACGCTGTGTGCTTGCCTGGCCCTGTGTGGCTTGTGCGGTGTGAGTGGTGCGCATGCGGGCAACCTGCGGCCGTTGGAAGACGAGGCTTTGTCTCAGGTCAGCGGCCAGGATGGCCTGGCGTTCAACCTGCGCGGTTTTGCCATGAGCGGCCCCCTGACCTTGACCTATACCAGCCCGGATGAGGGCAATCCCAGCTTGTGGTTGGGCAACTTCTATCTGTCGCGTTCCGACGATGTGGACGCGACCTTCTCTGATCCCTATCGACTCAACATCTACAGCCGTTTGGGTATGTCGGATGTGATCGAGTTGAGCAACCCACTCAACGTCAATGGCTTGGTGAAGTGGCAGTTCGCGGCCGACTTCGGCGTGAACGCCAACAACACCAGCTTCAGTGGCGGCACCCTGATCCTGCAGGATCTGACCTTCTATGGTGGTGGCTTGAGCATCACCACGCCATCGGATCCTGCCGTGCAAGGCGTGGCCTTTGGGCTGGCATTGCGCGTGGACATTGGCAACCTGATCATCCGCCCACGTGCGCGTGATGACATCAGCGTCGCCAATCCCGATACGGTGATGGAGCAGCTCAGCATCAAGGGCATCCATCTGAGCGGCGAGAACAATACCCCATGGGTCATTGCGCATGTGACGACCCAGCCCGGCATCTTCAATGCGATCACTGATGCGGATGGCCAGTCCTATCTGCATCTGGGTATCGACTGGAACAGCAGCCCCAATGGGGCGCCCAAGGGCAGCTTGTTGATCGACAACGTCACGTTCAAGAGTGATGTGACCGGCAATCTCAATCTGGGATCCAGCCGCATCGACTCCATCCAGCTCCAGTATCTGGACGTCAAGTTCCGTTGAGGTGCCTGTGATGTCCATGCTCTGGCGCCCATTGCGCGTGCTCATTCTTCAATGTCTGGTGTTGCTGGCCATGGGCTGTGCCTTGAGCATGGCCCGTGCAGAGCCTCAGCCTCTGGACGACATCGGCATGGCTGACGTCAGCGGGCAGGACGGTATCGGCTTTGCCGTTCATCTGGAAATGAACTCTGCGGCCATCAGTGCGCAGGATCTCACCAGCAGGTTGATGGCAGGCTTCCACGTGGATGGCCAGACCACCTATGCCATCGCCTGGAATGCGGGCGGCATCATCGACATGTTCGCCATGACCATGAACCTGCGTAGCCGTCCGGATGGCAGCGACTACATGGACATCGGCTTGCCCTTCTTCATCGGCGTCAGTCAGTTTGGTTTCCGCGCATTCAGCGTGCAGACCGATCCAACCGCCGCCATTTCCCGCAACTACGGGCAGTTGCTCCTCAATGGCCATGCGGCCATGCAGGGGCACATCTACCTTTGGGCGCAGTGAGCGTCAAGGATCGGGAGAACACACCATGTTGGGCATGCTGCTTGGGATCATTGCGAGCGCCATTGGCGAGTCTGCTGGCACCGCCATTCACCCTCCGGTAGACAAGCCCCAGGGCGAGTTCCAGTTGCCGATGGTGGTCGTGGGTGGTGGCATCAGCCCGATGCCCGTGACCATCAAGCCCTACTCCGAGTTCAAGTTCGAGAACATCATCCACCAGGCCTATGACTACAGCTGTGGTTCGGCTGCGCTGGTCACGGTGATCAACAACTACCTGGGTATCAAGGTCACGGAGCAGCAGGCCATGGAGGGGATGCTGTCTCATGGCGAGCGCGACAAGATCATCGAACGTCGAGGCTTCTCCCTGCTCGATATGAAGCGCTATGTGGCTTCGCTGGGTGCCATTGGCGCAGGCTTTCGCGGCGAGATGTCCGATCTGGAAAAGCTCACGCAGCCCGCCATCGTGCCCATTGACTACGCGGGCTTCAAGCACTTCGTCGTGTTCCGCGGCATCCGCGACGGGCGCGTGTTCATTGCTGATCCGTCCGCCGGGCACATCGTGTTCTCGGTCGAGCAGTTCGCCAAGCTGTGGGACCGCGGCACCCTTTTCCTTCTGAGCTTGCCTGCTGATACGGGCAAGCCATTGACCAACCTGGCCTTGACAGACCGAGAACTCGGTGTGATCGACAGCGATTCGGTTCGCAAGCAGGCCGTGTTGACTTCGCCCGACCGAACCGAAGCATTGCGCAATGCAGTGCAGGCCGGCATTGGTGTCTTTAACTTGCGCAAGCAGTGATCATGTTGTACCAGCACTCCATTTCCCCTTCTCGATTCGGCTTGCGCGCCTTGGCGTTGGCAGCTTTGACCTTCATGCTGTCTGTTGCCCAGGCCCAGCAGGCCACCGGCAACGATGCTGCGCGCGACGCCTTGGGCAAGAAGGAAGGCGACGTTGACCAGGCGGCTTTGCTCAAGGAGACCTTGACGGCGTCAGACAAGCAGTACTCGCTGCTTAAAAAAGGCAAGTGGGCTGCCACCTATGACCTGACCTACTCGTACACAGGGCAACAGCAGATCGACGCCAAGTTCACAGACAGCACGCTGACGCTCTTCAAGATCGAGAACACGCGTTCGCACACCATCACCAACACGGTGTCCGTGGACTATGGTCTGCGCGACAACCTGACGGGCAATGTGTCTCTGCCCTTGGTCAGCAAGTACTCCGAATCAACGACCTATTCGGGGATGTCGCACGGCTTTGGCGATTTGAACGTGGGCGCACGCTGGCAGCCCTTCGAGATGCGCCGCGATGCGCCCAGCATCACGACCAGTGCCTCGGTTCGCCTGCCTACAGGCCGCAGCCCCTATCGCACGATCGATGGCCAGAACCTGTCCACCGGTTCTGGCACGGCGGGCCTGACATTGGGTGTGAATGCGTCCAAGATCATCGATCCGATTGCCCTGTTTGGCTCGGCCAGCGTGGGTGTGAGCATGCCTGCCCGTCACATCAGCCAGGTGCGTGACAACGTGACCCTGGTGGCTGTGCACCCAGGCCCCTCATTGACGCTGGGTGGAGGCTTCGCCTATGCCTTGTCGTATGACGTGTCCACCACCATGTCTTTGCAGGAGTCGCTCTCCTTCCCCAGCAAGCTGGTGTTCGAGGATGGTACGTCCAGCCGCACCAGCGTGCAGACTTCGGGCATGTTCAACCTGGGTCTGGGTGTGCGCACCTCGCCTCAGAACACGATCAACATGACCTTGGGCATTGGGCTGACCAGTGACTCGCCCGATTTCACGCTCGGCATGAACATGCCCTTGAGCTTCTGACCTGAGCGAGCGTGCCGTGATCAAGAAAATGGCTCAAGCCAGGGGCATCGCTTTGTCTGCCCGACAGCTGCGCCTGCTGTCGGGCCTGACGCTGGGCGTGACCTGCTGGGGCGCGGCTCATGGTGCCTTGACAGACAACCTGGGTACCAGCCCCAAAGCCATGTCCATGGGCAATGCCGTGACGGCAGACCCGCCTGGTGTGGATTCGATCCACTTCAACCCGGCGGGCTTGTCGAGGCTGGAGGGCAACGTCAAGCAGGACAATTTCTTTGGTGCGTCCGTGCGCATCAAGGCCAATTTTCATCAGCCTGAGAACTTCGATATCGGTGGCTGGAAGGAAGACCCTCTGGCTGGTA
>NZ_SCTN01000303.1 GCF_004297345.1 Aquabacterium sp.
TGCGTCTGGGCACCTTCGACGTGTTGGTCGGCATCAACTTGCTGCGCGAGGGGTTGGATATCCCCGAGGTCTCGCTCGTGGCGATTCTGGATGCCGACAAGGAAGGCTTCCTGCGTGCCGAGCGCAGCCTGATCCAGACCATTGGCCGTGCGGCCCGTAACCAGAATGGTCGTGCCATCTTGTACGCCGACAAGATGACCGAGTCCATGCGCAAGGCCATCGGCGAGACCGAGCGGCGTCGCAACAAGCAGCTTGCGCACAACGAAGCGCATGGCATCACACCCAAGACCATCAACAAGAAGGTCAAGGAGTTGATTGATGGCGTGATGTCGAACGCGGCCAAGGATGACTTGAAGGCGGCCGAGGCCCTGGTCAAGTCCATGGAGGGCAGCGAAGGCATGTCCGAGCGCGACCTCAGCAAGCGCATGAAGCAGCTCGAAAAAGACATGCTGGAAGCCGCGCGCAACCTGGAGTTCGAAAAGGCAGCCCGCCTGCGCGATCAGCTGGCCTTGCTCAAGGAGCAGGCCTTCGGCGCCGTGGTGCACGATCACGTCGTGCTTGCGTCTGCCGTGCGCAAGGGCTAAGCCGTCGCCCTGCTTGCGTCGGATCAATTGCAGGGCTTTTCAAGCTGGTGCAGGCGGCGCAGAATCGCAGAACGGTTCGGGCGCGGGCCTGACCGTTTTGCAGGAGCGTGTCATGGACAAGAAGCTTCACTGCCTTGAAACCTTCCGCGTGCAGGACATGCACGGTGCCACCTACAAGGTGCACGCCTACGAGCACCTGACCCGTGTCGACAATCTGCTGGACATGCGAACCCAGTGGGAGCCCACGGGCGAGGTCGAGTACAAACTCGCGACCGGCGAGCATCTGGATCTTGATGAGGACGGCACCATGCACGTGCTGGGGTCGAGCATGCCCTTGGTGCGAATGTCGCCAAGCGCCCACGTGATGTGACCTTTGCCCTTCTGGGGTGTGGATGAGCGCGTGACAATGGCGACATGGCCTTTTTCTTTCAGTCGCGCTCCAGACCCTCCAATGCTCAGTCAACGGCACGCATGCGGGTGCTCATGGTCTGCATGGGCAACATTTGCCGCAGTCCGACGGCAGAGGGTGTGCTGCGCCACAAACTGGCTCAGGCTGGCCTGGCTGATGTGATCGAGGTCGATTCGGCCGGCACGCACGCTTACCATGTGGGCAGCCCCCCGGATCAACGGTCGCAGCAGGCTGCGCGCAAGCGGGGTTACGACCTCAGCCAGCAACGCGCCCGCAAGGTGCAGGCGCAGGATTTCCAGCAGTTCGATCTCCTGCTGGCCATGGATTGGGACAACTTGGCCTTGCTGGAAGAAAATTGCCCGCAAGACCCTGCGTTGCGCTGCAAACTCAAGCGCCTGACCGAGTTTGTCGCCTCGACCTCGCCCCATGCTGGCGCCGAGGTCGTGCCTGATCCTTACTACGGCGGCCCTGCCGGCTTTGAGTTTGTGCTGGACCTGGTTGAGCATGCCTGTGACGGCCTGGTCGAACATTTGCGACAAGTTGTCGGTTCTGTTGGGTCCAAGCCTTGAGCGCGCAGGCTTGACCAGACCATTGTGCCAATGGGCAGTCCCTGGCCCGAATCTTGATAGATCGTGCCTATGGGCGTCATCGTCAATCCGCAAGGGAACTCCCTTGGGTTAAGTTGACTAAATCAGTGGGGTACCTTATAATCGAGTCGATTACTCGGAATAAGGCTTTGTCGGAGATCCCGGCTTCGCCGCCCACAGGTCATCCCTGCCTCGATGGGCGCCAACCGAGTCCCTGACCAAGGAGAGAAGCGATGCGTCTGACTACCAAAGGCCGTTTTGCCGTAACGGCGATGATCGATCTGGCTCTGCGTGAGCACACCGGCCCCGTGGCCCTGGCTGCCATCAGCCAGCGGCAACAAATTTCCCTGTCTTACCTCGAGCAACTGTTCGGCAAACTGCGCCGTCACGAGCTGGTCGAGAGCACCCGTGGCCCAGGCGGTGGTTACTCGCTGGGCCGCAAGGCGGATGACATCACCGTGGCCGACATCATCGTGGCCGTGGATGAACCCATCGACGCCACCGGTTGCGGCGGCAAAGAAAACTGCATGGGCGAAGAAGGTGGCCGTTGCATGACGCACGACCTCTGGACCAGCCTGAACAACAAGATGATCGAGTATCTTGATTCGATCAGCTTGCGCAAACTGGTTGAAGACCAGCTCGCCAAGGGGGTGTCCATCGAGGCCCAGCCCATCAAGCGTGCGATCTCTACCCAGCCGGTGGTCAAGCCTATCAAGGTCACGGCCCCCAATTCGGTCTTTGCTTTGGGCGCAACCCTCACCAAGTAAAGGGACACCCGTCCCCAGGGTTTGCCTACCCTGGGTGGTGTCCCCGATAATGGTCGGTTTTGTGCTCTGCTGAGCTCATTTATTTCTCGCCAGCAGCCGCTCTTGTCACGATGTGGCACGGGTATGGCGCCAGCTTTGTTGAGTCCCCACTATGGACATGACCCCTCACTTCCCGATCTACATGGACTACGGCGCGACCACGCCGTGCGACCCCCGCGTCGTTGACGCCATGATTCCCTGGCTGCGCGAGCACTTCGGCAACCCCGCCTCGCGCACCCACGCCTATGGTTGGGAAGCGGAAGAAGCCGTCGAGAAGGCGCGCGTGCAAGTGGCCGAGCTGATCGGCGCCGACCCGCGTGAAATCGTCTGGACTTCGGGTGCCACCGAGTCCAACAACCTGGCCCTCAAGGGCGCCGCGCAGTTCTACAAGACCCGTGGCAAGCACATCATCACGGTCAAGACCGAGCACAAGGCCGTGCTGGACACCGTGCGTGAACTGGAGCGTCAGGGCTTCGAGGCCACGTACCTGGATGTCAAGGAAGACGGGCTGCTGGACATGGACGTGCTCAAGGCTGCCATCCGCCCCGACACTATCCTGATCTCGGTCATGTTCGTGAACAACGAAATCGGCGTGATCCAGGACATCGAGACCGTCGGCAAGTTGTGCCGCGAAAAGGGCATCATCTTCCATGTGGATGCCGCGCAAGCTACAGGCAAGGTCGATATCAACCTGGCCACGTTGCCGGTTGACCTGATGAGCCTGGCCTCGCACAAGACATACGGCCCCAAGGGCATTGGCGCGCTGTATGTGCGCCGCAAGCCCCGCATCCGCATTGAAGCGCAGATGCACGGCGGCGGTCACGAGCGCGGCATGCGTTCGGGCACCTTGCCTACGCACCAGATCGTTGGCATGGGCGAAGCCTTTCGCATCGCCAAGGAAGAAATGGCCGCCGAGAACGTGCGCATCAAGGCGCTGCGTGACCGCCTGCTGGCCGGCTTGCAAGGCATCGAACAGATCTTCGTCAATGGCGATCTGGACAAGCGCGTCGCCCACAACCTGAACGTGTCGTTCAACTATGTGGAAGGCGAGTCGCTGATCATGGGCATCAAGGGCATCGCCGTGTCCTCGGGCTCGGCCTGCACCTCGGCCAGCCTGGAGCCCAGCTATGTGCTGCGTGCCCTGGGGCGCAGTGACGAACTGGCGCACAGCTCGCTGCGTATGACCATCGGCCGCTTCACCACGGAAGAAGAAGTTGACTACGTGGTCAACACGCTCAAGGATCGCGTGGCCAAGCTGCGCGAACTGTCACCGCTTTGGGATATGTACAAAGACGGCATTGACATCAGCACTATTCAATGGGCTGCACACTAAGCACATCGCTCTTTTGACAGATTTGGAGTTTCACCATGGCATACAGCGACAAGGTCATTGACCACTACGAAAACCCCCGCAACGTTGGCTCTTTCGAAAAGGGCGACGAGTCTGTTGGCACCGGCATGGTCGGCGCCCCTGCTTGCGGCGACGTGATGAAGCTGCAGATCAAGGTCAATCCCAGCACCGGCGTGATCGAAGATGCCCGCTTCAAGACCTATGGTTGCGGCTCTGCGATTGCTTCGAGCTCGCTGGTGACCGAATGGGTGCGCGGCAAAACGCTGGACGAGGCGCTGGACATCAAGAACACCCAGATCGCCGAAGAGCTGGCTTTGCCCCCGGTCAAGATTCACTGCTCGATCCTGGCGGAAGATGCCATCAAAGCAGCCGTCAATGACTACAAGGCCAAGCATGCAGCCTGATCAAGCCTCCGTTGCCGCCAACCCGGCATCGTGCACAGCCGGTCCCGGCAATGGGCCGCTGGCGGACATCGCTGAAGTCAACGCCAGCATGACCGTTGGCCTGACCGAGGCGGCTGCACGCCATATCACGCGCTACCTGGGCCGCCGCGGCAAGGGCGTGGGTGTGCGTCTGGGCGTCAAGACCACCGGTTGCTCCGGCTTGGCCTACAAGATCGAGTTCGCCGACGAGATTGCGCCGGAAGACATCGTTTTCGAGCGCCTGGGCGTCAAGATCCTGGTCGATCCCAAGAGCCTGCCCTACATCGACGGCACCGAGCTGGACTTTGTTCGTGAAGGCTTGAACGAAGGATTCAAATTCAACAATCCGAACGAACGTGATCGTTGCGGATGCGGTGAGTCCTTCCGCATCTAAGCGTGACGCGCGCAAGGCATGTGCCTTGCAAGGATGGAAGCCTCACCACGTGGTGGGGTTTCTCTTTTTAACGGGTTGCTGTGGCCATGAACATCGACGCTGACGATTTCACCTTGCTGGGGCTGGACAGGGCCTTCGCGCTGGATCGCGCCAAACTGGACGCGGCTTGGAAAGCCTTGCAAGCCCAGGTCCATCCTGATCGCTTTGCGGCTGAGGGTGGGGCATCGCAACGCATTGCGATGCAATGGGCTGTGCGTGTCAACGAAGCGCATCAACGCTTGAAGGATCCGCTCAAACGTGCGGCGTATCTCTGTCATTTGGCCGGCGTACCGGTTCAGGCCGAGAACAACACGGCGATGCCTGGTGCCTTCCTGATGCAGCAGATGCAGTGGCGCGAAGCCTTGGAAGAGGCCGGTAGCGCCCAGGATGTCGAGGCCTTGTCCGACGAGGTTACGGGCCAGCGCAAGGCTCGCCTGGCTCATGTCACGCAATTGCTGGACGTGGATGCCAACCCGACCCAGGCCGCGCAGGAAGTGCGTGCCCTCATGTTCATCGATCGCCTGCTGGAAGAGATCGATGCCCGACTTGAACAATACGAAGACGCCAGCTGAGACTGCTGATCACACATGGCCCTGCTGCAAATCTCCGAACCTGGGCAATCGCCCGATCCCCATCAGCGCCGCATCGCGGTTGGCATCGACCTGGGCACCACGCACTCGCTGGTGGCTGCGGTTCGCAACGGCTCTGCCGAGTGCCTGCCCGACGAGCAGGGCCGGGTGATCCTGCCTTCAGCCGTGCGTTACATGGTGGACGAGCGCGGTCAGACTCGCCGTCACATCGGCTTTGAGGCCCTGGCCGCGCAGGCCGAGGATTCTCAAAACACCATTGTGTCGGTCAAGCGCTTCATGGGGCGTCGTCTGGCTGATCTGCCTGATGCAGGGCGCCTGCCTTATCAGTTCGAAGACCAGCCTGGTATGGTGGCTGTGAAGACGGTCGCGGGCGTGAAGTCGCCCGTTGAGGTCTCGGCCGAGATTCTGGCCAGCCTGCGCCAGCGCGCTGAAGACACCTTCAACGACGACCTGTTCGGTGCCGTGATCACGGTGCCAGCCTACTTCGATGATGCCCAGCGTCAGGCCACCAAGGACGCGGCCCAGATGGCTGGCCTGAACGTGCTGCGTCTGCTCAATGAGCCCACGGCTGCGGCGATTGCCTATGGCCTGGACAACGGTGCAGAAGGCCTTTACGCCATCTACGACCTGGGTGGCGGTACGTTCGACATCTCGCTGCTGCAACTCAGCCGCGGCGTGTTCGAGGTGGTGGCCACTGGCGGCGACTCAGCCCTGGGTGGCGATGACTTCGATCACCTGCTGGCTGATGCGGCCTTGGCCGATGCCAAGATGGAAGCGGTCACGCCGCAAGACAAGCGTACCGTGCTGGTGGCAGCGCGCCGTACCAAGGAAAAGTTGTCTACCGATGGCAGCGCCCATCTGAGTTGTGCGCTGTCGACCGGCATGTTGTCGGTCAAGCTCACGCGTGAGCGCCTGGCCGAATTGGCCAAGCCCTTGATCGACAAATCTCTGGCCTCGGTCAAGCGTGTGCTGCGTGACGCCAAGGTCAAGCCCGACGAGGTCAAGGGTGTGGTCATGGTGGGTGGGTCAACCCGCATGCCTGCTGTGCGCGATGCCGTGGGTGCCTTCTTCGGCCAGCCTCCGCTGACTGATCTGAATCCCGACGAGGTGGTGGCATTGGGTGCGGCCATTCAGGCCAACCAACTGGCTGGTAACAACGCCCAAGGCGAATTGCTGCTGCTGGACGTGTTGCCGCTGTCCCTCGGTCTGGAGACCATGGGCGGCCTGGTCGAACGCATCATCCCGCGCAATACGCCGATCCCTTGTGCCCTGGCACAGGACTTCACCACATTCAAGGATGGCCAGACCGCCTTGGCCGTGCACGTGGTGCAAGGCGAACGCGAGCAGGTCGAGTTCTGTCGCTCCCTGGCGCGTTTCGAGTTGCGCGGCATCCCGCCCATGGCTGCTGGTGCTGCGCGCATCCGTGTGAGTTTCCAGGTGGACGCTGACGGCTTGTTGAGCGTGTCAGCCAAGGAGCAGCTCTCTGGCGTCGAGGCCTCGGTCGTGATCAAGCCCAGCTATGGCCTGACCGATGACCAGGTGGCCCACATGCTGCGTGAAGGCTTTACCACCGCTGCTGCTGACATGAAGGATCGTGCCCTGCGCGAAGCCCGTGTGGAAGCCGAGCGCATGCTGGAAGCCACCCGCACCGCACTGGCGGCAGATGGTGACCTGCTCAGCGCAGAAGACCGCACTCGCATCGATGGCCTGATGGCTCAGATCGGACAGCGTTGTGACCGTGGTGACATCACAGCGCTGGAAGCCTCGATCAAGGCGCTGGCCGATGGCACCGAAGCCTTTGCTGCCGAACGCATGAACCGCAGCATCCGTCAGGCCTTGGCTGGCCGCAAACTCGATCAAGTCTGATCGCTCGAATACCGTCTTCCCATGCCCATCATCAAGATCCTGCCTCACGCCACCCTTTGCCCTGAAGGCAAGGAGATCACGGCCGCGCCGGGCACCAGCATCTGCGAAGCCCTGCTGGAAAATCACATCGAGATCGAGCACGCCTGCGACATGAGCGCGGCCTGTACGACCTGCCACGTCGTCGTGCGTCAGGGCTTCAACAGTCTCAACGAGATGGAAGAGACGGAAGAAGACCTGCTGGATCGCGCATGGGGGCTGGAGCCCGATTCGCGGCTGAGCTGTCAGGCCATCGTGGCAGGTCAGGATCTGACGATCGAGATCCCCAAGTACACGATCAACCACGCACGCGAGAACCATTAAGCCCCCGGTTCACTGGCGTTACAGTTGCGTATGTCCAGACAGATCTTCCTCGATACCGAAACCACCGGCCTGAGTCCTGAGTCAGGCGACCGCATCATCGAAATCGGTTGTGTGGAAATGGTCAATCGCCGCCTGACGGGCCGGCACCTGCATTTCTACATCAACCCCGAGCGCCCCAATCACGAGGACGCCGTCAAGATCCACGGCCTGACCGACGAGTTCCTGGCCGACAAGCCCGTGTTTGCCGCACTGGCTGACGAGATCATCGCGTACTGCCGTGACGCCGAGATCATCATCCACAACGCGAGCTTCGACGTTGGCTTCCTCAATGCCGAGTTGAAGCGCCTCAATCGCGGTGTGTTCAAGGACTACGTGGGTGGGGTCATCGACAGCCTGGTCATGGCTCGCGAGATGTTCCCGGGCAAGTCCAACTCGCTGGACGCCTTGTGTCGCCGCTTGGAGGTGGACAACACCCACCGGACGCTGCACGGCGCCTTGATGGATGCTGAGTTGCTGGCCGAGGTCTATATCAACATGACCCGCGGCCAGGATGCCTTGCTGATCGACAGCGATGCATCCGAAGGCAGCGAAGGGCAGGGCGCTCAGGAAGTGGTCGCCATTGACTTCAGCGCTTTCGATCTGCCGGTGATCAAACCCACGGACGAAGAGGCAGAGGATTTCGAGAAATCGTTGGCTGCCATCGACAAAGCCAGTGGCGGAAAAACTTTGTGGAAATCGATTGAAGTTGTGCTATAGTCATGGTCTTCGCTGATTGCGACAAATAAATCAGCGAAACGCGGCAAGTCCCGAACCAGTTTCGGGCGGTTAGCTCAGCGGTAGAGCACTGCCTTCACACGGCAGGGGTCGCAGGTTCGAACCCTGCACCGCCCACCAAGA
>NZ_SCTN01000304.1 GCF_004297345.1 Aquabacterium sp.
GGCGGAGCGCTAGGCGCCTATCAAGGCGGTGTCTTCCAAGTCCTGGAGGAACACGGTTTTAACCCGAGCTGGGTTGTGGGCACATCAATTGGCGCCATCAACAGTGCCTTGATTGCGGGCAATCGTCCAGAGCATCGCTTGGCCAGGTTGACCGAATTCTGGAATCTGGTGGCTCGAGCCGATGTCAGTCTTGGGGCCGCCTTGCCGCCGTTTGCCACTTGGCTAGGGCCCGTAGTCAAGGTCGGCAGTTACCTTGACACCATCACACGTGGTGTGCCCGGCTTCTTCGTTCCGCGTCCGGGCATGTTGCTCAACATTGAACAACAGGTCCCTACGCCAGAGGCCAGTTTCTATGACACATCCCCTCTGCACAAAACGCTTGAGCGGCTCGTCGATTTTGATTATCTGAATGCCGGGCACGTCAGGTGCACTGTTTGCGCGGTAGATGTCGGCACTGGCGAGTTGGCGGTGTTTGACAGCGCGAAGGAACGCTTGACCGCCAAGCACATCATGGCCAGTGGCGCGCTCCCTCCAGGATTCCCTCCGGTGATCATCAATGGCCGAGCTTACTGGGATGGCGGTATTTACTCGAACACGCCTGCCGATATTGTTCTGGATGATGCAGAGCGCAAGAACACGCTGTGTTTCATGGTTGACTTGTGGGATCCCACGGAGCAGGCCCCCAGATCTATCAGCGCAGCGATGGCTCGTCAAAAGGACATCCAGTATTCCAGCCGCACAAGAGAGCACCTGGAGGATCACCGGGACATGCAGAACATGCGGCGAGCCATCAACATCCTGGCATCCCGTTTGCCAGAGAAGGATCGCGAGGATCCGGAGATCAGGCGGCTGACAAGCCTGGGATGCCGCAGCACGATCAACATCGTGAGACTCATCATGAAAGCCTTACCCGGCGACGATCACAACAAGGACGTGGACTTTGCGCAATCAAGCCTGGAGGCGCGTTGGAAAGCTGGGGCGCATGATGCGCGAAGGGCGTTGCGCCACAAGAGTTGGCTCAAACCAATGCAGCCCCACATCGGCATGGTGATACACGAGTTGCCCCAAGAGGACTGAGGAGCAGATATGACCGAAGATGACGTGCGCGCCCGGGCATTCGCCATGCCCCTACATAGCCCGGCCTATCCTCCTGGCCCCTATCGATTTGTGGATCGCGAATACCTGATCATCACCTACCGGACAGATCCAGAGGCGCTGCGCAAGCTGATACCCGCGCCACTTGAAATCGTCGAGCCTGTCGTCAAATTTGAGTTCATCAACATGCCCGACTCCACTGGATTTGGGCACTATTGCGAAGCGGGCCAAGTCATCCCGGTGCGGCTTGGTGAGGAGACGGGCGGCTTTGTGCTTTCCATGTTCCTCAACGATCACCCACCGATCGCCGCTGGCCGAGAGTTGTGGGGCTTCCCCAAGAAGCTGGGGCAGCCCGAATTGCGCGTTCATACAGATACGCTCATGGGAACCCTGGACTACAGTGATTTCAGGGTGGCCACTGGCACGATGGGATTCAAGCATCAGGCGCTGGATGCGGAGAAGATCAAGGCCTCATTGGCCGCACCGAATTTCTTGCTGAAGATCGTGCCACATGTCGATGGCAGCCCGCGAGTGTGTGAGCTGGTGCGATACAGCCTGGCGGACATCCATGTCAAAGGTGCGTGGACAGGCCCTGGCGCGTTGGACTTGAGAAGCCATGCGCTGGCGCCTGTCGCTGACTTGCCTGTGTTGGAGGTGCTCTCAACCGTTCATATCCTGGCAGATCTGACCTTGCCTCTTGGCACAGTGGTTCACGACTATCTGGCCAGTTGAGTGCTACACAAAACTACCCACTTCAAACGGAGAATCTCATGCTGCTCAAGGACAAAGTCGCGATCATCACTGGCTCTGCCAGTGGCATCGGCAAAGAAATCGCGTTTGAGTACGCTGATCAGGGCGCCAAGGTTTGCATCGCAGACCTGTCTCTGGAAGCGGCGAATGCCACGGCCAACGAGATCATCCAGCGTGGTGGCGTTGCGATGGCTGTCGCCATGAATGTCACTGACGAAGCGCAGGTCGATGCCGGCGTGGCTCAAGTCGTGGCGCAATTCGGCGGAGTCGATGTCCTGATCAGTAACGCCGGTATCCAGATCATCAGCGCCATTGTGGATTTCAAGTTTGACGATTGGCGCAAGCTTGTGGCCATTCACCTCGATGGGGCCTTTCTGACCACGCGGGCGTGCATGCGCGCGATGATTGCCGGAGGCAAAGGCGGTACGGTGCTGTATATGGGATCGGTGCACTCGCATGAGGCCTCTCCTCTGAAAGCGCCGTACGTTGCGGCAAAGCACGGCCTGATCGGTCTGGCCAAGGTTGTGGCCAAAGAAGGTGCCAAGGATTGCATCCGTGCGAACGTCATCTGCCCTGGTTTTGTGCGTACACCTTTAGTCGATAAACAAATTCCAGAGCAAGCCAAAGCCTTGGGTATCAGCGAGGCCGACGTCATCAAAAACGTCATGCTCAAGGAAACAGTGGATGGCGAGTTCACCACCACGCAAGACGTGGCCCAGACGGCTGTGTTTCTGGCATCGTTCCCGACCAATGCCCTGACGGGGCAATCCATTACAGTCAGTCATGGCTGGCACATGCAATAGCGAGAGGCCATACTGAGTGGCGGCGGGTGTTTCGATCCGCCTGACCCCTTCCAAACCGTTTCCCGGTACGACATCAAAGGATTGAAGATGATTTGCAAGAACGTATTCTGTATCACACTGCTCTCAGTCTCCCTTGCTTGCAGCTCAGCAGCATTCGCCGAAACGCCGGCCTCGGCGCCAGCCAAGGGCACAGGAACGCCTCAGAACCATCATTGCAAGCAGTCTGACGGCACCATGGACGTGAGCAAGACCAAGAAGGCCTGTCTGGCAGGCAAGGGAACCTGGCTCAAGGACGGCGCCGCTGCGACCGCATCGGGGCCGGCCGCTTCAGCCTCACTTAAGAAGTAAATCAGGCCGACCCTCGCGCCATGGTACCGACAAGCACCGGACGGACTGTTGCAGTACCCGAAGTCTGTCGTCCGTCAGGGCGCCAAGACGGCGCGAGGATATGCATTCATTGCAGAGGCCATTGCACTAGCCAAGGATCTTTACCAAGTATGGCCAATCATTGATCCTCGTTAGGATGTTCAGTGTTTTTTGAGCCCGATAGCACCGCAACCGAGTCCATCGTTTGCGCTGAAGCCAGCAGTTATTGAAGGCATGCCTCGTGAGCAATGATCCCCGGCTTGGCTCGCGTCTCTGCGTGGGAACGAAAGCCTTGAAACCCGCATGAATACAGAATCGAAAAACGCCGTTTTATTTCTACGAAACAGCGATTTTCAGAGGGGAAACGGCTCCAAGTTGCCCCGATTGTGGTTCTGGTTGTCGTGGGTTCGAGTCCCATTAGCCACCCCAAGAAATAATGAACGCCGACAAGCACTTATCGAGGCCTCAGGGCGTCTCGATATCCTCGCGAATGGAGCTTGGGAAGACTCGTTCCGAGTGCGGCATTCACGCGTAAGCAGAAACACGGTATGAGTCCGCACGCGCATCCCGTCGGTGTCATGCGAATAGATGCGGCTTGCCCGCCCGAAGCCTGTCCTCTGCTGGTGGTGGAAACCGAGTGATACAGGAGATACCAATTCGCAGCGAAGCTGGCAGCCTTGTTTGTCGTATCGCTCTTATGGTTGCTGGGCCTCTTCAAGCAGAAAAGGCACCCTCACGATCCGAGATCGTGATCGGTTCAGCGGTACATCAGACTACATACACACAGGAGGAATCATGAGAGCCATTTCGTCATCGGCCATTGTGTTGGCTGCTGCTTCTTATTGCGCCATGGCGCAGTTCAACACTGCTATGGCAGCGCCACTTGCCACATGTCCGTCTACGACCAACAAGGTCACGATTTCGGCTAGCGGCAAGGCGGACGGTACCGATACCACTGCCATCCAGTCGGCCATCAATGCGATGGCGGCCAAGTCAGGCGGGGGAACGGTGCTCGTTTCGGCCGGCACCTACTCCCTGCCTGCTGCGATGCTGATTCTCAAGCCCAACGTCACGCTGTGCGCGCCGAATCGCGCCGTGTTCAAGCGTACCGCCTCGACGTTTGGCTACATACTCGACACAGGCGCGATCGACGGTGTCGTCGCCAACAACACGGGCTTGGTGAACCTTACTTTTGATGGTGGCCCAGTGGCCTTGCGCGGCAACAACCTGCGTGTCGAATCCAACGTCTTCCAGAACGTCAGTCGCACGGCAGCTGAGATTGCTGCCAACGTAGACGCTTTCGGTCGATTCGGCCTATGGCTGCGTGCAGCTAGCGCCAGCAGCATCATCAACAACGACTTTCTTGACCTTGAATACGGCGGCATTTTTGGGCACTCCATTGCGGCCCAATCTGCGATTTCCGGCAATACGTTCAGCCGGGTGTCAGAGCCGATTCACCTGTTCTGCGCCAGTGACTCGACCATCGCCAACAACACGATGTCACAACTTTCCCGCATGGGCGTGGAGGTTCAAATCGAGAGCAATCAGAGCGAGCCGGTCAAGTACCCAGTTGCTCGAGCAACTCGAACCTGACGATTACGCGCAACGTAATAAAAGATTGGCGAGTTAGCACGCCCCAGCAACTGATTACAGCCATTTCTACCGAGCGACTGGTATCTGCAACGGTGTCCAACAACACCGCAACCTGTGGTGCTGCTTGCGGCAATCTTGATCCCAACATCGCGAGCTTGGGGTTAGAGATATCGACGAGTGGATTGACGACGGTGTACTCCAATACCGTTACGGGCTTCAACGTCGGTGTTCAGATCAATGACGCCAACACGCTGACGGTCATGTACAACGCCATTTATGACACAGGCACAGCGATCGTCAAGGCAGGCAATGCACCGGCACTGAACTCGCTCTCGATTAATCGCAACTATATTGTCAATGCACAAGCCAATGGCATTGATGGCAATTGGAGCATCACAAGCAACCCAGTGATCTCGGGCAATACCATCATCCGAACCGCAGGCAAGTGGGCGACTGACAGCACCCGCTCGGGAGATGCCGCCTACGTCGCCATCAAAGGCGGCAACACGGCCAGTGGCTCAGCGCCTTTGAGTATCAAGTCCAACAAGGTCTTGTTTATGGGCTCGGCTGTCAGTGGTTTTGAAGCTCGCGGCGTCATGCTGACGGGGACTCCGACTGGCCTCTCCCTTGATAGCAACTGGATTGGTTGGGTTGGGAACTCGACGCAAGCGGCGTATGGCAACGGCGTGCAAATCAATAACGGCAACGCCAGCCAGGGCGTCAGCTTGACCAACAACGTGTTCCAGGGACTCAGCCTCCTGACGTCCGGTTGGGAATGTTTATTCACGGCCAGTGGCAACAACGCGATCAACATGACCTCGCTGGGCCAGTTCTGCGCGGCCCCGCTTGCTTCGCCCTACACGGTCGCTATTGTTCAGCCCACTGTCACTCTGACGACCAGCTCGGCGAGCGTGCCCTCCGGCTACCTGTTTGGCAAGAACTATTCCGCTTCCATTCCATCGGGCTTTACGTTCAAGAACTGGGCTCTCGGCGACGGTTCGCCACGCGTGACGACAAATCCTGACACGCAGTGGTTCTACTCCAGCGCCAATCGCATGGCGGTGGTCTTTGCAAGCGGTTCAAACGGCGCGCTGACGGTCAAGGACGCCGCCTTTAGCAACTGATTGCTCAGTCGTTGCAGTGGCGGACAAGGCGGGTAATCTGCCTTGTCCGTTTTCGTTTGGGGTATGGGGCACCGGCTGGTCGGTATTCCTGTGCCGTGCGGCATGGGCGGAGAGCAACCATGTCTGGTGTGCCGGCCTGCGGAGTTGTTGCGCTGGACTGGCTATCGAACGACCATGCTCGGCCTTCAGCATGGATGGACACAGAACGGAGTGAAGTGCACGCCTGGTGCATGCGGCGTAACAAATGGCATGTGCCTTAAGTCTTCGACGCTCACGGGTTTGAATTGAAAGGCATCAATGGCGCGGCATGAATCACGTTTGCAAATACGGAATGGCCATTCTTGTACTTTTGTAAAACCTGTCAGACACCCCTATGACTAGGGGTGGGCCGCTGCCTCTTTCGCGCTCATTCTTCGACCGCCTGCCGACTTGCTCGTGGTTTTCAAAGCAGGACGGCGTGTTGCCAAGGACTGTTTGAACGTCCATTCAACTATTTCATCCGCTAGGAGGTATTTCATGAAGCACTCACTTCGTTTCGTTGGCGAGATCGCGATGCTCGCCGTTGCCATGGCCACATCATCTGCGATGGCCGCCCAAAGCAGTGCCTATGTCGTTTCTGCTGAATTGAGCACCGATCACGGCAGCCCGGTTCAAATGGCCCCACAGCTGGAAACATCGGGGCGCACCACATTGGGTCAGACCTACAGCAAGCCCTTGCACGCGGCAATGATCAGCAAGAGTTTGATGTTGCTGCCCGCCTTGCCGCGCAGTCCGGTGCTGACTGTGCTTGAACTGCAGAGCAACACATTGGCGGCTGGTTCGAATGGGGTTGACACGATCAACACATCAGGTACATCTCACGCAGGATCGGGCACCATTGCTTTGATCTTCCCGCCCAGGATCATCATCGATCCACCTCTGCCAGCACCAGCCAGCTCGGCGTCTGCTGTTGATGATGCCAAGTCGGTGCATGCCCAGCCACTGCCTCCGTTGGACGTTGCAGCACTGCGCGTGCAATTCAACAAGCTCAAGGCCGCAGCCCAATACAGCCAAGTTATTCCTGGTCCGTCTCAACGCAGCGGCAGCACCAGCTTTGGCTCGCTAGTGCTCAGCGGCCCGCTGGTCGGGGTCAAGCCTTTGACATTCAGTGGGGAAATCAAGGCCAACACAGTCGTGGTCGACAGTCCCACAGTCAAGATAACGCTGAACGCGCAGACCATTCCCCAAAACCCCGTATGTGATCCTGGCAAGCCTTGCCCTTTGTTTCGCGTACTTGAAACAGTCGAGACCAAAGCAGTATTTGTGGAGTTGACGAATGCAGCCGTGCTGGGCCATCAGGTCAGCGGCAACATCGTGATCGGCGAAGCGGAGGCCGGTCAGTAATCGGTGCAATGAGGGCAGCGTCGTAAAGAAGAGCTTGGGTGAAGCCCGGCAGCTGGCTGCGTGCTGCTGACTACGACGCTCAGGGGCTAGGCTCGGTGGGGCAGCAATTTGGTCCGAGTGCAACTGCCCTTGGGCAAGCCAAAGACAGACTTGCTGCCCTCGCGATCTCTAGCTGGTGTCACAACACGTAAAGTGCGACGCAGCACTGTAAGGTTCCAGGGACAGGGGCGACCAAGGAAGGGTCGCAAGCGCATGTCGCGCCTCGATCAGTCCGGCGCGCTGGGCTGCCCCCGTTTCTCCTGGAGATAAGCATGCAAACCGTATCCCTTCGCCCCCGTCTGGCGGGTCGCTCGCTCGGCGCCATTGCCACCGCGGCCGCCATGTTGTTTGGCGTGTCGGTATCAGCCCGTGCCTCGCAAGCCAATGAGGCATTGATCGTCACCGCTTCCAACCTTGCTACCAACCAACTTTTGGTCTTCAGTCCTGCTGGCACCTTGCTGCAGACGCTGGCCACACAGGGTCAAGGCGGTGTCGGTGGCAATGCCGGCGGCGTCGCTGCACACCACGGCCGCGTGGCGGTCGTCAACTTTGGCTCCAATAACGTATCGGTGTTCGTTCGCAGCGAATGGCCTGGCGGCTTGCGATTGGAGAAGGTCGTGCCCACGCACGGCAGCCCCGTCAGCGTCGCCTTCGGCGAAGACCATCTTTACGTACTCACCACCACGCAGGTCGAGTCACATGCCCTTGGCCATGGTGGCGTCGCCAGTTCGGCTGATGGCGTGACGCAATTG
>NZ_SCTN01000035.1 GCF_004297345.1 Aquabacterium sp.
CCCCTTGGGCTGGGGACTCTTCTTGGGCGCAGGATTCCCAGGAGTTGGCCCAGGCATGGGCGCACCAAAAAATCGTTTCAGAAACTCGCGCATCTGCGCCTGAGCTTCATCTTCATCATCGTCATCGCGCTCCACAACACGCTGTGTGGTGCGAATGCTCACCACAGCCGGGCCAACACGTTCAACCAACTCCGTGAAATCCGGCAAGCCTTTGACCACGACTGGCGCTTGCGTAGCCTGCTGGACCGACGCAGCAAGAGGCGCTGGTTGTTGCGCCTGGGACGGATGCGGGAACAAACTGGAACTCAGCACCAGCGCAACGGCCGAGACCACCGAACCGACGACCAGCGTGCGGCGAACGACGGAGGAGGACGAAGAGACTGACTGATTGGAAGACGTCATTTGCAAAACCTCGTTTGACAAAAAAACGATACAGATTGAAGGGGCAGAAACTACAACGTAGGAGCCACGCAGATGGCTGACAGTTCACTCAGCCGGCGTGAAGACAAGTAAAGATAACAAAAGCAAAAGCCGCTGCAGCCCAAAAGCTGAACAGCGGCCTGCAAGACGGAAAATTGGCCGCCTTAGCGGCCGCCAAACACCACCGGCCTGATCAAGTCGTCCTGACCTGCAAATGACGTTTCAGCGTGCTGCACGCCATGCTCAACGGCGAGCGTCTGATCCAGTTGAGGATCTCGAATCATGACTGCATCGCCAGGGCGATTGAAGGACGCACCACCGGCAATCGACAAACCAGGAGCACGCCCAGGTTCAGCCACCACGCCCCCAGTCCATTGCACTGGCATATAGGTGTTTGAACCAGCTTGAGCCAAAGATGCATCACCAGAGGGCGCCCCGACACCACTCGGCAAGATCTGCGAGGACATCAATACTCCAACGACCATCACAAATCCAGCTGCGACCGCCATGGGCCCAGCCCATGCACGGCGCTTGAGCGGCGCAACCACTGCAGAGGCCTGCTTCATGCCCGAAGCCATGCGCTGAGCGTTTACCGTCTGCGTTGCAGCAACAGGGGCCAGCACCACGGGCTCTTGTGCCAATCGTTCGCGGAACTTGTTCAGGAAAGCATCGCCGGAACTCGCGTGCGCCAAGTCATCCGAGCGCATCACATCACCAATCATCTGATAGTCATGCCAAGCGGCCCGCGCATCGGGCTGATCCCGCCAGGCAGCACAAGCACGCGCCACATCCGCAGACGGCGCCTCACCATCGGCCAATGCTGACAGAGCGGCGCGCGTAGCGTCACGATCACTGAAACGGTCAGACATGCGTATTTGCTCCTGAATCTCGCCTCGAATGCCGCAGCGTGCGACATTCTCATGAAGTACAGACTCGGCCAGCCGAAAAAAGTTCACTCAGATTTACATTTGAGCGAGGCACTCACCAGCGCTCACCCTGCCGGGTATCCAGCAACGGCCTCAAGCGCGTGGCAATCGCCTCTCGCGCACGGAAAATCCGGGAGCGAACCGTCCCGATCGGACAGTTCATCATCTCGGAGATTTCCTCATAACTGAGGCCTTCGATTTCCCGCAAGGTGATGGCCTGACGAAGGTCCTCCGACAGCGACTCAATGGCAGCATTCACTGTCTGGGCGATCTGCCTGCTGGCCAGCACGGATTCCGGTGTTTCGCCATCGCTCAATTCGTTTTCAACCCGAGAGTTGCCATCCTCCTCCTCGCTGGCCAACGCCATCGCCGATTCGGTGAGCAGCGGGTCACGCTTGAGGCCTATCATGGCCTTTTTGGCGGTATTGACGGCAATGCGATAAAGCCAGGTGTAGAACGCACTTTCCCCACGAAAATTGGGCAAGGCGCGGTAGGCACGAATAAAGGTTTCCTGGGCGATGTCTTCGACCAGATCAACGTCACGCACCATGCGGGCAATCAAGCGCTCGATGCGGCGTTGATACTTGACCACCAGCATCTCGAAGGCCTTTTGATCACCGCACTGGACCCGCCCCACAAGCGCCGCATCCACATCCACGATGGGCTCAACTGGCTCGGTATGCAAGACGCCCTCGGTCGGCGCCACATACACACGCGAAGGCGCGCCCTGATCAACTTGACCGGGATCGACTGGATCGTGAGGCTTCACCCGTGCTCTCCGGAGCGAGCGACAAAAACATCTTTGCACTCGTCATCGCGCATGACGAGCGTGGAAGGAAAAGCCGATTCGGAGCCGACATGACGATGACTGAGCCCATGTAAAGAGCCTGGCGGCATGACAGAAGAGCGCAACTTGAATCCTGATTTGTATGAATGCGCCCATGATGCCACTGCCTGGCTCAGCCAACGGGCAAGCCCCCCATGAAGGGTGGGCTTCGCATCCTCTGCCGTCGTCAGACGTGCCGGCAGATACAAAAGAGATCGAAGTTGGTGCAGGGAGTTCCGAGACAAGCCGCCCGCTACACCGGGCCGCTGCGCCTTCGCATCCAGCCAGATCCAGGATTGGCGAGGCGAGTTTGCCTGCATGGATGTCACGCGCAGCAACATCCAGCGCTGGAGATCCATCAACACATCCAGACGCACCGCGGCATCCCATTGCGCGACACGAAAACCGCCCACAGAACTGGTGACGCCGTCTTCCTGTACATCGCGAACGGGCCCCGTCCACAGCAGGGTCAGATGAGACCGATCCGCACGCCAGGTGGACCAGGTAGACCAGGCCAGCCAGCACCAACCTGCCGCGACGGACAAGCCCGCAAACAGCAACAAAGGAGAGCTGCCCCAGACCAATGCCTCATGAATGAGCCCGACAACCCAGGCGATCACCATGCATCCACCCACCAGCCAGAAGGCCGCTGCGGCTCGCCGGATCGACGGCAAACCGCCTGAACCTGACCACAAGGCCCAGGTGTTGGGTTTCATCATGGGATGCGGGGCCATGTTGACTCGCGACAAAAGCCCGGCGCCCCGTCAATCAGACGCGCTTGAACACCAGCGAACCGTTGGTGCCGCCGAAGCCGAAGTTGTTCTTCACGGCCACGTCGATCTTCATCTCGCGCGCGGTGTTGGCGCAGTAGTCCAGGTCACACTCGGGATCCTGGTTGAAGATGTTGATCGTCGGAGGTGAGATCTGGTTGTGCACAGCCAGCGCCGTGAACACGGATTCAATGCCACCAGCGCCACCCAGCAGGTGCCCGGTCATGGACTTGGTCGAGTTGACGACCAGGTTCTTGGCATGGTCACCAAAAGCTGCCTTGATGGCATTGGTTTCGTTGGCATCGCCCAGTGGCGTGGAGGTGCCGTGGGCGTTCAGGTAATGAACCTGATCAGGATTGATGCCGGCATTGCGCAGCGCCGACAGCATCGAACGCTTGGGGCCGTCCACGTCCGGGGCCGTCATGTGATAGGCATCACCAGTCATGCCGAAGCCGAGCAGTTCAGCGTAGATCTTGGCGCCGCGCGCCTTGGCGCTTTCGTACTCTTCGAGCACCATGACGCCAGCGCCCTCACCCAGTACGAAACCGTCGCGGTCCTTGTCCCAGGGGCGCGAGGCCGTCTTGGGATCGTCGTTGCGGGTCGACAGTGCACGAGCGGCAGCAAAGCCGCCAATGCCCAGAGGCGACACGGTGGCTTCGGCACCACCTGCGACCATGACGTCGGCGTCGCCGTATTCGATCATGCGCGCAGCCAGACCGATGGCGTGCAGGCCGGTGGTACAGGCCGTGACCACGCCGATGTTGGGACCCTTGAAACCATATTGAATGGACACGTGGCCGGAGATCATGTTGATGATCGACGCGGGCACGAAAAAGGGCGAGATGCGGCGCGGGCCGCGATCTGTGTATTCCTTGTGGGTCTGCTCGATCATGGGCAGACCACCAATGCCCGAACCCACCATCACGCCAATGCGTTCGGCGATTTCGGGCGTCAGGGCCTCGCCCGTAGGCAGGCCTGCATCACGGACGGCCTGCATGGAAGCAGCCAGACCGTAATGGATGAAGGTATCCATGTGGCGGGCTTCTTTGGCGGGGATGTAATCCTCGATGTTGAAGCCCTTGACCTCACCTGCGAACTGGCAGGCGAACGCCGAGGCGTCGAACTTGGTGATGGTTTGGATGCCGGACTGACCGGCAACCAGATTCGACCAGGATTCCTGAACGTTGTTGCCCACGGGGGTAACCAGGCCCAGGCCTGTGACGACGACGCGACGACGGGTCATGCTTGGATTTGAATAAGGTTGATTCGATGTGAACAAGGCCCAAGCTCATCGAGCAAGGGCCTTGGTCTGACTCAATCGGCTCAGGCCTTGACGTGCGACTTGGCGTAATCGATCGCCAGTTGCACTGTCGTGATCTTTTCGGCCTCTTCGTCAGGGATTTCGATGCCGAACTCGTCTTCGAGGGCCATCACCAGTTCAACGGTGTCCAGGGAATCGGCGCCCAGGTCGGCAACGAAGGCCTTCTCGGGGCTGACTTCAGACTCGGCAACACCAAGTTGCTCTGCAATGATCTTCTTGACGCGTGCTTCGATATCGCTCATGACTCCTCCAGGAGGTGGTGCAAACAAACCAGGGATTTTACCGGTTCGGCGTGTCTATAACGCCGCCGGCTCGAAAAAGGAAATTGAGATTCCCTGAACAATCTCAAAATCAGTTCATGTACATGCCGCCATTGACGTGCAGTTCCTGCCCTGTGATATAGCCGGCTTGTGGCGAGGCCAGAAAGGCCACGGCATCGGCAATGTCATCAGGCTGACCCAGACGGCCCAGCGGGATCTGCGCCTTCAAGGCGGTATGTTGCTCTTCTGTCAGGGCGCGGGTCATATCGGTGTCGATGAAACCCGGCGCCACACAGTTGACGGTAATGTTACGACTACCCAGCTCGCGGGCCAGTGCACGGGTCATGCCGGCCGCGCCCGCTTTGGCGGCTGCGTAGTTGGCCTGACCGGGATTGCCACTGGCGCCCACGACCGAGGTGATGTTGATGATACGGCCATGGCGCTGTTTCATCATGGGACGCATCACGGCGCGACTCAGGCGGAACACGGCCTTGAGGTTGGTGTCGATGACGGCATCCCAGTCATCGTCCTTCATGCGCATGGACAGGTTGTCGCGGGTGATGCCGGCGTTGTTGACCAGCACATGCAGCGCACCATGCTCCTTGAGGATGGCGTCCAGAGCGGCATCGACAGCTGCGCCGTCGGTCACGTTCAGCACGATGCCTTTGCTGCCTTCAAAGCCAGCCAGCGCTTCACTGATGCCTTGCGCGCCAGACTCGGTCGTGGCTGTGCCGATGACTTTCAGGCCTCGCTGAGCCAGCGTCAGTGCGATAGCACGGCCGATGCCACGGCTGGCGCCGGTCACCAGCGCGATTTGTCCCTTGAATTCCGTGCTCATGCCAGCAGCCCCTTGGCTTCAGCAAGCGAAGCCGGATCAAAAACAGTGGTTGCGATCAGATCAGCGTCAATGCGCTTGACCATACCGGCCAGCACTTTACCCGGACCGCACTCGATCACGTGTGTCACGCCCCGCGCCTTGAGGGCGAGAATGGTTTCAACCCAGCGAACAGGGCCGAAAGCCTGGCGGTACAGCGCATTGCGGATGGCATCAGCATCGGCGGCAACAGCAACGTCGATGTTGTTGATCACGGCAATCTGTGGCGCAGCAAATGCCGTTGCGGCCAGCTTTTCCTTCAAGCGCTCAGCGGCAGGCTTCATCAGGCTGGAGTGGAACGGTGCCGACACGGGCAGCGGCAAGGCGCGCTTGGCGCCGGCCGCCTTCAGCACTTCGCAGGCCTTTTCAACCGCGGCCTTGGTGCCAGCGATCACGGTCTGCTTCGGGTCGTTGAAATTCACGGCTTCCACAGCCTCGCCAACGGCAGCCGCCGCTTCAGCGCAACCAGCCTTCACGCCATCGGCATCCATACCCAGGATGGCAGCCATGCCGCCCGTGCCCACGGGCACGGCCTCTTGCATGACCTGCGCACGGAAACGCACCAGGGGCAAGGCATCCTTGAGCGTCAACACGCCAGCCGCCACGAGCGCAGAGTACTCACCCAGAGAATGGCCAGCCACTGCGACCGGGCTCAGGCCGGTTTCAGCCTGCCACGCGCGCCAGCAAGCCACACCTGCCGTCAGCATCACGGGCTGGGTGTTGGTGGTCAGGTCCAGCGCCTCCTTGGGGCCTTCTGCGATCAGGCGGGCGATGTCTTCACCCAGGGCATCAGAGGCTTCGGCCAGTGTGTCGCGCACGGCGGCGTGGCCTTCCCACGCATTGAGCATGCCCACGGCTTGGGAGCCCTGGCCGGGAAACACAAAAGCAAATGCAGTCATGACGAGGTCCTTGGTACTGTCTCAGGGAAATATGTTTTTTGAAATGCAAGAGCGGGCGTCAACTAAAACTCAGTAGTCCACCAGCACCGCCCCCCAGGTGAATCCGCCCCCCACGCCTTCGAGCATGAGAGTTTGACCACGCTGGATCTGGCCGCTGCGCACGGCGTGGTCCAGCGCCAGCGGAATCGACGCTGCCGAGGTGTTGCCGTGCTGATCGACGGTCACCACGATCTTGTCATACGGAAGTTTCAATTTTTTGGCAGTGCCCTGCATGATGCGCAAATTGGCCTGGTGCGGAATCAGCCAGTCGATGCAGGACTCATCCCGGCCCGCTGCCTCCAGCACTTCGTGCGCAGCCTTGTCCAGCACGTTGACAGCCAGCTTGAACACGGCCTGGCCGTCCATCTTGAGCGTGACGTCACCCAGAACCTGCCCACCAGAGACATTGCCCGGCACATTGAGCAGATCCACATACCGGCCATCCGCATGCAGGCAAGAGGACACGATACCAGGTAATTCGGACAATTCCAGCACCACGGCACCGGCGCCGTCGCCGAACAGCACACAGGTGGTGCGGTCCTTGAAGTCGAGCAGGCGGGAGAAGACCTCGGCACCGATGACCAGCGCACGACGAGTCACGCCCGAACGAATCATGGAATCGGCCACGGTCAGGGCGTAGATGAAGCCGGAGCACACGGCCTGTACATCAAATGCCGGGCAGCCGTGGATGCCCAGTTCGCGCTGAATCAGGCAGGCCACCGACGGAAAGACCATGTCCGGCGTGGAGGTGGCGCAAATGATGAGGTCGATGTCATCGGCCTGCAGGCCGGCCGCATCGAGGGCTTTGCGAGCCGCCTGCACGCCCAGCATGCTGGAGGTGACATCGGGCTCGGCAAAGTGGCGCGCATGGATGCCCGTGCGTTCGATGATCCAGTCGTTGGAGGACTGGATGCCATCGGCGGCGAGGCGATCAACCAACTCCTGGTTGGTGACACGCCTTGGGGGCAATTGGCTGCCTGTTCCGGCGATACGGGCAAATCGAGGGCCCGTCAACGCCTGTGAGCTGGAACGTGAATTGTCGTCAGTATGTCTTGTGGACATTGAGGGGTGGATCAGGCCGCCTGCCCCACATCCGCCGAACCGCTTGTTGTGTCAGCCGAAGTTGGCAGACTGACAAGCGTGGCTGCGATCTGGTCGTGAACCCGGTCCAAGAGCTTGTGACGGGCGGCATCATAAGCCCGATTCAGGGCCACTTCAAACGCCAGCTTGTCGGAGGAGCCGTGACTTTTGAACACCAGGCCGCGCAGGCCCAGCAGTGCCGCGCCACTGTAGCGACGGTGGTCAACGCGCATTTTGAAGTGATTTAGCACCGGCATGGCAACCAAAGCCGCCATTTTGGTGAAGATGTTGCGCGTGAATTCCTGCTTAATGAAGGCCGAGAACATGCCAGCCAGCCCCTCGGCGGTCTTCAAGGCGACATTGCCGACGAAGCCATCGCACACGACGATGTCCGAAGTTCCCTTGAAAATGTCGTTGCCTTCCACGTTGCCGTAGAAGTTCAGCAGGCCGCGCTCGTTGGCCGTACGCAGCAAATCACCAGCCTGTTTGATGACTTCGCTGCCCTTGATCATCTCTTCGCCGATGTTGAGCAAACCCACACTGGGGCTGTCTTTGCCGTCCACCGCCGACACCAGGGCACTGCCCATGACAGCAAATTGCAGCAGGTGCTCGGCCGTGCAGTCGACATTGGCCCCCAGGTCGAGCACCGTGGTGAAGCCGTCCTTCTGGTTGGGCATGACCGTGGCCAGCGCCGGGCGGTCAATGCCCTCCACCGTCTTGAGCAGGTAGCGCGCCAGGCCCATCAGGGCGCCGGTATTGCCAGCCGACACGCAGGCGTGCC
>NZ_SCTN01000305.1 GCF_004297345.1 Aquabacterium sp.
GATGCGCCGTCAGCGCGGTTGGAGCGAGCCCGTGCACGGGTTGATCTGGCTGTGATCTGCATGTTGCTGGACGCGGGAGCGGGCCCTGCCTGGCACTACAAAGATCAGCCTGGTGCGCGCAGCCTGAGTCGCTCGGAGGGTTTGAGTGTGGCGGGCCTGAGGTGGTGGGCCAGTGGCGCGCTCTCCAGCGATCCACATCAGCCATGCCGTGCGGATGCCTGTGGCCTGGAGCGTGTGCTCACCGCTGATCTGGGGCTGGCTTTGCAGGTCGCTGAGGCCAACCCTCTGGTTGGCCTGGAGGCTCGCGCAAATCGTTTGCGGCAATTGGCGCTGGCGCTCAAGAGTTGCCCCGATGTCTATGGTCGCCCGGATGCACCCGGCCTCTTGCGCCCGGGGCATCTGATCGATACTTTGTTTCGCCTGTCGCCCACAGGGAAGGTGCACGTCGACCAGATCCTGTCGTTGCTGCTGCACACCTTGGGGCATGTCTGGCCTGGGCGCCATGAGCAAAATGGCCAGCCTATTGGCGATTGCTGGCCGCATCCGGATGCACCCGGTGGTTGGCTGCCTTTTCACCAGTTCGCGCAATCGCTGACCTGTTCTTTGCTGGAGCCCCTGGAGGATGCCGGGCTGACCGTGTCTGGGCTTGACGAACTGACGGGCTTGCCCGATTGCCGCAACGGTGGCTTGTTGCTCGATCTGGGCTTGCTCCAGGCCCGCGATCGTGCCTTTCACACCACACGCTGGGCCGTGGATGCTGAACCAATTGTCGAGTGGCGGGCCTTGACTGTCGCTATCCTTGATCATCTGGCTGAAGCCGTGCGCAGCGAGTTGGGGCTGGCGCCCGCTCAACTCCCTTTGGTCAGGTTGCAGGAAGGCGGCAGTTGGGCCGCAGGCCGGCAAATTGCGCAGGCCAAGCGTCCCGGTGGCTCGCCCCCCTTGCACCTGGACAGCGATGGCACCGCGTGTGGATGATGGATGTCAGGAGACGAGATGACGGCAGCTTTTCCCAATCTCACGGTAGTCAACCATCCCTTGGTTCAGCACAAGCTGACCTGGCTGCGCAGTGTCGAGACCAACACGGACAGCTTTCGCAACCTGCTGCGTGAGGTCAGCCAGATGCTGGTTTATGAAGCCACGCGCGATCTGCCTACCGAACTGCAAGCCATCACGACGCCGATCACGACGATGGACTCCCCCGTCATCAGCGGCAAAAAGCTCTGTCTCATTTCCATTTTGCGCGCCGGCAATGGCATGCTGGATGGCGTTCTGACGCTCCTGCCTTTGGCGCGCATTGGCCACATCGGCTTGTACCGTGACCCCGACACATTGGCGCCTGTCGAGTACTACTTCAAGGTGCCCTCTGACATTGCAGATCGTCAGGTCATCGTGGTCGATCCCATGCTCGCCACGGGCAATTCAGCGGTGGCCGCCATCACGCGCATCAAGCAGGCAGGATGCGCGAGCATCAAATTGCTCAGCT